>JAGVTF010000053.1 GCA_019136955.1 Verrucomicrobiota bacterium | reverse complement strand
GAACCCGGGTATTGGTGCGACGCTGGGGGCCGGTGCGATTGTCTGCGCCATTGCGGCGTATGTGATCGGTTTCTTTGCGACGGCCGGAGCGGCTGGTGTCGATTTTGGTACCGGTGCCCGTGATAAGCGTGATGTTTATCTGGGTGGTATTGTCGGTATCTTTGGCGCCATGGTGTTCGCCGGTGGTCTGGCGGTTCTGGTGGTGGCCGGTGCTTATGGTAACCCCAAGGTGGTTGCTCAAATCACTGCCGATGGCAACTTTATTGATAACGCGATGGACCTGGTCAAGATTATCGTTGGTCCTGGACTGGGCAAATGGATGCTGCTGCTTCTGGCGCTTGCGGCGTTCCCCTCTGCCTGCTTTAGCTCACTCATTGCCGCCAACAGCATCAAGACGACTCTGCCCAAGGTGCCTCCGTTCATCTCGGTGGGGATTGGTGCAGCGGTTGCGATTCTCCTGGCTCTCTTTGGCTATGCGGCCAATCTGGGCGGTGTCTTTGGCGTGATCGGTGCCTCCTTTGGTCCTGTCTGTGGTGCCATGGCCGTGGATTACCTGATGGCCGGCAAGCGCTGGGCGGGTCCTCGCGTCGGCTTCAATGCTCCGGGCTGGATGGCTTGGGGATTGGGCTTCATCGTCGGCATTCTCCCGAACTTCGGCTGCCCGATTCCGGCGGCTCCCTTCTGGGCGATGGTCGTTGGCGGAGTGGTTTATTACCTCGGTTCCAAGTTCGGCTTGGAGAGCAAGGTGATCCCCTATGCCGCTGCTGATAATCAGGCCAAAGATGAGTAAATAGTAATCGAGAGAGACGATTCTCTGAATTCGAATTAAGACAAGGGGCAGATACTGAAGCGGTTCTGCCCCGTTTTTATAACCACGATGAGCCAGCCCTATAAAATCGCGACCCTGCTCTTTTGTTTTGACGAAGAGGGACGCGTCCTGCTCTTGCGCCGTAACCAGGATCCCAATAAGGGACTCTGGAGCCCCTGCGGCGGCAAGCTTAAGACAGCCGAGGGGGAGAGCCCCTACGATTGCGCCGTGCGCGAGCTCAGGGAGGAGACCGGCATGGAGATTGACACTGAGGAGCTGCATCTGGCCGGAGTGGTCAGTGAGCAGGGATTGGAGGGGCACTCGCACTGGCTGATGTTTTTATTCGAGGTGAAGAGGCGCTTCCAGGAGGCACCGGCGCCTCATCCCGAAGGGGAATTCCGCTTCTTCAGCCGCGCTGAAATGGAGGGGCTTCTGATGCCGCAGACGGACTGGGACTATATCTGGCCGCTTTTTTGGAAGTACCGCTCCGGCTTTTTTTCGGCTCGCTGCCGGATGCTCCCCGGGGGCAAGTTTGAGTGGAAAGTGGAAGAGGATTGGCTTCCAGGGGAGGGGTGAGGCCTCATTTTTGGCCGGAGAAACCGCATCTAACAGTTTGGCAAAACGGTTTTAATCGTGTATCTTTTGGTAGCGTTTTTACGGAGGGAAAACGCGCTCTCTGAGCAATGACATATAAGCAATTCATTAGGGGATTGGGGTCCCTCAAACTGGCGGTGGTATTGATTGCCATCGTCTCCTGCGTTTTAACTGCGGCTACTCTGGTTGAGGCAAAATATTCAACCGAGCTGGCCGTGAATCTTTTTTATGGCTCCTGGTGGTTCAGCTCGCTGCTCTTTCTATTGAGCCTGAACGTGATCTGTTCGGCTCTGGTTCGTTACCCCTGGAGCCGCCGCCAGTATGGGTTCCTGATGACCCACTCGGGGATCGTCGTGATTCTGGTCGGTGCCATTGTCGGGCTCCTGGGAGGCCGCGAGGGTTATATCACTTTGACCGAGAATGGACCGGCGGTTGATAGTCTGACGACGGGCCACGAGGTTCTGCAGATGGGCCGCTCCGGTGAAAATCGCTTCCTCAAAGTCCCCCTGGACCTGGACCGGCTCAAAAAAAGCTCCCAGCCGGTTCGTATCGCTTCAGAGAGTATCCTGCCGCCGGAAACGTTGCAGGTCTCAGTGGTGGGGCGCTATGCGCATACGGAGGAGCGAACCGTGGTGGAGGAGGATGGCCCGGGCTTCAACCCGGCTTTGCAGGTGAGCCTGCGTCCGCCGATGTCCGATGAAATGGACGCTATGCGCGAGTGGATGGTCAGCTCCGACCCCGAGCGGCAAATCTTCCAGATGGGGCCGCTTTTTATCCGCCTGCTCAAAGCTGATACGGAGAAGAAGCTTGAGAGGCTGCTGAACCCGCCGCCGGTGCAGGAGAATGGCGGCCTGGGCAGGCTCAGTTTTGAGGTGGAGGGGCATTCCTATGAGCTCGATGTCCGCCAGTGGCTGGGCAAAGAGATGCGGAGCGAGGATGGGGCGCTCACGATAGCGCTCAGGGAGTATTTTGCCGATTTCAAAATGGATACCGAGGAGGGGAAACCGACTTCGGCCTCTGATCAGCCCAATAACCCGGCCATCCGCTATGAGGTCAACTGGGGGAGCGCGGAGGAGCCCAAAAAAGCGGTCGGCTTTGCCTTTGCCGATTATCCGGACTTGGGGATGGTCCATCTGGAGGGGGAGAGGGAAGAGGCGCTGAAGGTGGATTACGAGTTTGACCGCTCGATGATGGATGTCGGGATTTTCGCCGAGAGCAGCGTTGTTTTTCTGATTGCCGGGCCGGGCGAGGAGCTCCACTATGTGGCGCGCCGGCCGGGTGAAGAGCGTCAGAGCGGTCCGCTCAAGCTGGGGGCGATTCTCCCTCTGGAGGGCTGGAAGATGAACCCGGGTCTGAGCGTGGTCCGGTACGTGCAGAATGCCGAGGTGCGTCAGGTGGTGACGCCGATACCGCTTGAAGAGGGCTCGGGCTTCTCGCGGCCTGCGCTGGAGCTCCAGCTCACCGGCGGCGGGCACTCGACCAACGTATTCATTCAGTGGAACCGCCCCTTTGAAATTCATGCCGGCTCGGCCGCCCAGAGCCGCATACCGCTCACCTTCTACTATACGGATGAAAGAATCCCGCTCGGCTTCTCCATACAGCTTTTGAAGTTTAACATGCCAACCTTTGAGGGAACGCAGATGCCGGCTTCCTATGAGAGTCTGATTCGCGTGACCGATCAGAGGAGCGGTGACGCGCTGGAGCGAAAAGTCTGGATGAACCATCCGATGAGCTATCGGGGTTACCGGATTTCCCAGTCGGGCTACTCGCAGAGTCTGGGCGGGGCCCGGTCCACCTTGCAGCTCCTGGCCGACCCGGGCTCCTGGCTCAAGTGGCTGGGCTCCATTTTACTGATGGTGGGCATCACGGTCATGTACTTCTGGGAGCCGGATAAGAAGAGGCCCTCTGGCGCAGGTGCCGGCAAAGAGAAAGATATATCTACGAATCAAGGATGAAAAAGAGAACGGTTGTCGGGGTGAGGAGCTGGCTGCTCCTGTTTTGGCTGCTTTTGGCGCTGGTGGTTCAGCAAGGCTTTGGGGCGGTGAAACCGGAGGTGCCGACTCATCTGATGGGTCAGCTCATCGTGCAGGATGGCGGGCGCAAGAAGCCGCTGGATACCTATGCGCGGGAGAGCCTGGTCAAACTGACCGGTCGGGCAAAATGGAAATCGCCCGAAGGCCAGCGCTGGAGCGCTCTGGAGGTTATGAGCGACCTGGCGCTGGGAACCAATAACTGGCTGAACGAAAAACTGATTCGCGTCGCCTATATTCCGCTCAAACGGCAGCTTGGTTTGCCGGAGGCCGAGAAATTCTTCAGCTATCGCGATATTCGCACTCAAACCGAGGTTGCGCAGAGACTTTCGGGCATCCTCAGTCCACGTGACGGCTCGGAGCCGGCGGCGCAACTGGTCTCAGAGGCGCGGACACTGGTCCGGCAGCTCAACCAGCTTGAAGCGCTGACCGGTCCGGAAGCCTTTGCCTGGATACCGGTGGAGGGTGGGGGCCGCTGGCTGGGAGTGCTTGATGCGCCGCAGCTCTATAAGAGCCGCGGGCCCGAGATACTGGCCGCCTGGCAGGCGATGCAGGCGGCTTACCGCGGGGGCGAAGCGGCGGAATTCCAGAAGCAGCTCAAGGTTTTCCAGAGCCATTTGGAGTCACTGGGCGGGGCGGAGCTTTACCCGAGCGGTCAGATCAAAATCGAGCTTCTCTATAATCGGCTTCATCCTTTCCGCTGGGCCTGGATCGTTTTCCTCATCAGCTTTGGGCTGCTATTGGTCCCGGGCCAGAGCGGCTGCCGGCAGATGGGCCGACCCTACTGTGCGGCGATGGCGCTTTTCGCGATGGGTCTGTTTTTGCAGATCGTCGGCTTTGGTCTGAGGCTGATCATTTCTGGCCGCGCACCGGTGACCAATATGTATGAGGTGCTGGTCTTTATGGCGCTGGGTGCCAGCTTCATCGCTTTCATTTATGAGCTGGTCTACCGGCAGAAAGTGTTCGCGCTGGCGGCCTCCGCCGTGGCGGCTCTGACCCTGATTTTGGCTGATAACCTGCCTGCGGTGTTTGATCCCAGCATCCAGCCGCTGGTGCCGGTCCTGCAATCCAACTGGTGGCTGACGGTGCATGTTATTACGATTACGATTGGCTATGCGGCCTTTTTGCAGGCGATGGGCATTGGCCACATTGCGATGGCCCGCTATTTATTCTGGCCTTCCGATAGGAAAACGATTGAAAATTTGACTCGTTTCAATTATCGTACCATGCAGATAGGCGTTCTTTTCCTGGCGGCCGGAACACTCCTGGGAGGACTCTGGGCGGAAAAAGCCTGGGGCAGATTCTGGGGCTGGGACCCCAAAGAGACCTGGGCGCTCATCGCGCTCCTGCTCTACCTGGCGGTTCTGCACGCACGCTATGTGCGCTGGATTGGCGGTTTTGGGTTGAATGCGGCCAGTGTCCTGGCGTTCCAGGGCATTGTGATGGCCGGCTACGGTGTCAATTATCTACTGGGCACCGGCAAACACAGTTACGGCTTCGGTGTAGGGGGTGAGCTCATTGTCGGGCTCTTTGTCCTGATTGAGCTGATACTTGTTCTACTGGCGGTGATACGCCACAGACGGGGATTGGCAAAGACCAAATGAGGAGAGTATAAACTCTTAAAAAAAAGAAAAAGCGAGGCAAAACAGAAAAATATGACTGTTTTAATGAAACGGCTGATGCAAGAATCGGCAGTCAAGTTTGGGACCAGCGGCGCGCGGGGCCTGGTCGCCGATATGAGCGACCGCGTATGTTACCTTTACACGGCAGGGTTCATCCAGTATCTGGAAGAGCGGGGACAGATACGCCCCGGGATGAATACCGGCATTGCCGTGGCCGGAGACCTGCGACCCAGCTCGCCGCGCATCATGGAAGCGGTGATGCGGGCGATACGGGACCGCTCCTACCGACCGATTAATTGCGGCCATATCCCTTCCCCGGCCGTGGCGCTCTATGGCATCAGCCGTTCCATCCCCTCCATCATGGTCACGGGCAGTCATATCCCCGATGACCGCAACGGTATCAAGTTCAATCAATGCCGCGGGGAGATATTAAAAGAGGATGAGGAGCGGATTCTCAGCCAGCAGTTGGAGTTTGACCAGACGCTCTTTGATGAAGAGGGCAACTTCCGCCAGCCGCGCGAGCAGTCGGAGCCGGTCGATGAGACCGCGGCCCGGGAATACCAGGAGCGCTTCCTCAGTTTCTTTTCATCCGATGCGCTGAGCGGCCTCAAAATCGGTATCTACCAGCACTCAGCCGTTGGTCGCGATATTTTGGCCGAGGTGGTTCGCAGCCTGGGCGCGGAGGTACTCCTTTTGGGACGTTCCGAAAAATTTATCCCGGTCGATACCGAGGCGATTCGCCCGGAGGAGATAGAGCTGGCGCGCCGCTGGAGCGCCGAGTATAAACTCGACGCGATCTTCTCCACCGATGGCGATAGCGACCGCCCGCTCCTGGCCGATGAAAAAGGGGAGTGGTTCCGTGGTGATATTGGCGGCATTCTCTGCGCGCGCTTCCTCGGTGCGCAGCGGGTGACCACGCCGGTCAGCAGCAATACGGCGCTGGAGCGCTGCGGCTGGTTTAAGGAGGTGACCCGCACGCGGATTGGCTCGCCTTACGTGATAGCGGAGATGATTCGCGGGACGATTACCAGCCCGGGTACGCTCATCGTCGGCTATGAGGCCAATGGCGGCTTCCTCCAGGAGAGCCCCCTGCAACTGGAGGGACGCAAGCTCTCGGCGCTGCCGACACGCGACGCCCTGATCTACCTGCTGGGCATTACGGTTCTGGCGCGGCAATCGGATAAAACACTCTCCCAGCTCCGTGAAGAGCTCCCCCGCCGCTATACCTTCAGCGACCGGCTCCAAAACTTCCCCACCCAAATCAGCGAGGCGATCCTGGAGCACTTTTCCTGCGATCTGCCGATTGTGGAAGTGGCGCGCAAGACGACCGAAGCCTTCGCGAAAATCGCGGGTAAACCGATGCGGCTCGATTATAAGGACGGGGTGAGAATCTCTTTTGACTCGGAAAAGATTATCCATCTGCGGCCCTCCGGCAACGCCCCCGAGTTCCGCTGCTACACTGAAGCCGACAGCCCCGAAGAGGCCCGCCAAATCAGTGAACAGGTCATGACCTGGCTCAAAACCTGGCTCAATAAGAACCGTAGCTGAGCCCCCCTCTGTTGCCAATCATCCGTGGATAGGAGGCTCCCGCATCCGGGGGATGCGCATTCTTGAGGTCGGGGACATATTGTATTCCCACTACGTGATTTTTCCTCTGCACCCCATTTGGGGTGCAGCATATTTCAGGTATGCGGAGCATACCCATCTCATCTTTTGAATTGCGCAAATATATTTTATATTCTCACTGGTGAGCCTCCTCGCCCCCGCATCCGCCAGGATGCAATCCATTCTGCACCCCATACGGGGTGCAGCATATTTTTAGGTATGCGGAGCATACCCATCTCATCTTTTGAATTGCGCAAATATATTTTACATTCTCACTGGTGAGCCTCCTCGCCCCCGCATCCGCCAGGATGCAATCCATTCTGCACCCCATACGGGGTGCAGCATATTTTTA
>JAGVTF010000051.1 GCA_019136955.1 Verrucomicrobiota bacterium | reverse complement strand
TAATCTGTTTTTAGACGATCAGCGCCTTTTCTTTGAGCCGATGAAAAGGTATTACGCTCAAATTATGATGCCATACCGCGGACAGGCACTGAAGAGACTGGAAACAGTGAAGACTCTGGATCTAAAAATGATCTGTCCCAGCCATGGTCCAGCTTTTAAAGATCCGGCTCTCCCCTTGTCGCTTTACTCTGAGTGGACAAGTGACACGCCCAAAAATGCGGTGCTCATTCCCTGGATTTCTACTCACGGCGCAACAGCGCGCATGGTTGACCATCTGACAAACGCTTTGGTTTTAAAAGGGATTACCGTTTACCCTCACAACCTGTTGGTGGCTGACTCAGGGCGCATCGCAGGAAACCTGGTGGATGTTGCCACAATAGCTGTCGGCACAAGCTGCCTGCTCTCTGCTGCGCATCCCCTGGCTGCCTATGCTGCTCTCTTGACTAACGCCCTTAAACCAAAAGCAAAGTTTGCTACAGTTTTTGGCTCTTACGGCTGGAGTGGTGTGAAGGTCCCAGAGCAAATACTTGGACTTTTGGGCGGACTCAAACTTGAAGTTATCCCTCCAGTCCAGGTGAAAGGCGCTCCCAGTACTGAAACATTTGCTGCGCTTGACCAGATGGCTGAAGAGATTTTCTCTCGCCACGCCTCTCTTGGGCTAAAGTAGCATCTTTCTTATTTGAATTTTAAATTCGACCAATTGGCAAGGCTCATATTTGCGTCCGGGGCTCAGTAAGATGTGCGGAGCTTGTCTGGGTTAAAAAGTTTAACGTTTCGATACAGATATGATACAAATATTTTTTAACTATGCGGGCCCCGTAACCTGGCTCATTTTTGTTCTGGGAGCACTAGGAGCCATCATTTTCATAGAGAGGTTCTTGCACTATCACAGAGTGCAAATCGACTCCAAGGAGTTTACGGTAGGCGTTAAAAATGTTCTTCGCCGTGAAAACCGTATGGAGGCTCTCTCTATTTGTGATGCCACCCCGGGTCCTGTTGCCCGCTTGGTAAAGATGGCGATTCTCAATCAGGATCAGGGCAATCAGTATGTGGATGATGTGCTGGAGTCGGCTGGCCTGGCAGAAGTTCCACGCTTGGAAGCACGGTTGACCTGGCTGGCCACGATTTGTGAAATTGCTCAGCCACTCGGATGTCTTGGCACTATCCTGGGTTTGATCGAGGTTTTCCGCGTACTGCAAATTAATGGTCCTTTTGCCGATATATCTATGTTTAGCGGAGGTATCTGGCAAGCCTTAATCGCAGCCGCCATGGGCCTGTCTCTTTCTATAATTGCCAGGGTGGCTTATAACTACTTAGTGGAAAGAATGAACAGTATTATCTTAGACATGGAAAAAACAGCCACAGATATCACCCGTTTTCTTTTCGATTCCACAATCCAGAAAGCACTCAATGAGTAATTTATCTCTTTGAATACAGGGAATGAAGTATCAGCCTAACATAAAAATTATAAAGAACAGAGTGGACGGCACAGCTTTTTCTACCGTTCTTATTTTTATTATTTTTTTCCTTCTTCTAGAGTCTTCGTTCATTTTTAAGCCCGGCATTGCCATCAATCTTCCCTCTCCTGAGTCGGCTAAACTTCCTGGCATGACTGGCCCATCCTTGACGGTGGGGATAGACCCCCTTGGGCAGTATTATTTTTCTGGCAAAGCTCTCAGCGCCGAAGAAGTTCTAAAAAAGTTAATTCGAGCAAAAGAGAAAAATCCAGACACTACCATCGTTATTGTTTCTGATAAAGAGACGAAGGTGGAAGCTTTAGCTAACCTCAGCGCAATGACCTATCAATCTGGTCTGCAGAAAATTCTTATCGCAACCAGGCCTTATTCAGAAGATACTGCAGATACCGCTGCTGCACCTAACCTGAATACGCCCTTAAAACAGTTTTCTTCCCAGAGTGTCTCTTCTCCATAAAAAAAAACTCCTCACCAGAGAAGTGCCGGACTGGCCTTTAAAAAAATGGCTTTTGCTGACTCTTGTTTTTGTCTGCTTACAAGTTGTTTTTTTTGCAGTCCTCCTGGATAAGAAAAAAATCGTTTCTGCCCTGCCCTCTGTTGTTCAAAACACTCAAATGATCCCTCAGGCCGGTTTGAAGTTTAATCCTATCCTTCTTTCTTATATTGAGTCTTTTGATCCTCGAATTTTCTCTTATGCACACCCACTGGGTGTTTCGGCCTTTCTCTGGCAAGAATCCCCGACTACTGAGTACCATCTTATCCCCCCCCCGCTTCCTCCACTTACAGTAGCGCCTGATACATTTTTTTTCCAAAGAGAGCTTTCCAGTTTGCTCTTAGAGAATACTGCTCAAAAAGACATTCTGGAAAACGTCTACTCCAGAAGTCCAAAAATTCGTGAACCTTTGACCCGAGACCCTATTGAGCGCTCCACTCTTCATTTCCCAGAAGAAATTTCTCAGCACTGGCTAATTCCCGAAGTGGAGCTGCCTGTACTACTGCACTCTGGTGCACTGGCGCAGACTGAGCTTAGCGTAACTTTTGGCTCAGACGGCAGAGTTTTTTCCGCTACGCTGATTGCCAGCTGTGGCGTTGCTGCAGCTGATGAACAGGCTGTCCAAATAATCTCCTCTCTACGCCTCCTGCCACAAACTCCTAAGCCGAAGCCAGAGAGCCCTCAATCCGACGTCTGGGCTCATTCTAAAACAGTTACGTTGACTGTGGAGTGGGCAACCAGTCCACCCAAAAAAAATAATCGCTGATATGAATTTGGAAGATGTCATTTTTTTGGGTGTTAGCTTACTGCTGCTAATCTTAGTTTTGATCTCAATCTATACGGAAAAGGTGCGAAAGCGATTTGAGCCTGCACTAAGCAAAGACAAGATTTTCCGTTGTCAAAAGTGTGCTTTTGTTTATACAGATGACCCAGACGTGGACCGCTCCCGTTGTCCACATTGTGGCACAGGGAATGAAAGCGTAAAATTTTAATGAAAAAAGATACTCAAAAACTGGCTCTTTTAACAGATTCAAATGCTTCCTGTTTTCTGGAGGCAACAGGCTGGATGGAGCTGGGGGCTTACTCCGAAGCGGAAAGCTCTCTCAAGTCGCTGCCTCCAGAGTTTCACAACTACTTCGATACTCTCCAACTTCGCTGGGCTATCCAGTACAAGCTAAAAAACTTTTCAGAGTGTAAAAAAATAGGAGCAGCCTTGGTATACCACCATAAAGATCAGGTCGAGTCATGGACTCTTTACGCACAATCTTTTTACAATTTTAAAGAATATCAAAAAGCTTATGATATCCTTCAGTCAGTGGAATCACAATTCAAGAAAAACTGGCACTTTGCTTATGACTTTGCCTGCTACCATAGCCTTAATCATGACTTCGAGGGAACAGAGCATTGGCTAAAAATAGCGCGAAAATACGGCGACGCCAAAAGGATCAATCAAATGTACAGCCAGGACCCTGACTTCACTCCGTACCGACAACACCTGCGCTCTTAACTTTCTCTCCATTAAGCCAACATGATTAAGGCTCTCTTTGTGGGGAATTTGGCGCTGGGAGCGGGACAGCTTGATAAATGATGCTCCCATCAGACATCTGTACTTTTTGTAGCTGCATTGGAACGTAAACTATTTGTTTATCATCTAGAGAGGTTGGGTGGGTGTTTTCCAAAACAGTCGCAGGCACAGTTGTAGGAGATTTCGTTTTTTCTTGGGATTCACGAGCATATCTCTGCCAAGTTCTCATTTGCGACTGGGTTAACAACAGGCGCAAACTTCTGCGAAGCTCTATTTGCTCCAGCGCCTTATCGTAGACTGCATCCATCTGTTGGCGGCTACACTCATAGAGATCAGCATAATCGGGGTATTCAGCATCTATCAAGGTGTTCAATTTGTTTTGAAGCTGATCTATTTTTTTGTCTATTTCCGCAATTCGTTCCTCAGCTTCCAACGTTATTTCGCGATAGTGTTCTAAAACTTCAGGTGATAGCTGCAGCAATTTTTCCACATTCGAGAGGGTCGACTGAGAAGAATCTGTCTCGGTACTGACAGGTTCCAGTCCGGCTAAGCCTGGACTAGCCATCCCCTGCTCGCGAAGCATAGCAGCAAGTCCCTCACTTCCGAGGTCATCCATTGGAAGGTAAGGGTCTCCCAAAAGCTTTTCTTCGATCAACTGCTCTTGTTGGTTGGTTGGCCTCCGGATTGGTTCTTCTCTTTGTCCTTCTCCAGCATCAGCTAATAGCTTTTCTATCCGCCCATCATCGTCTGTCCCCAGTTGAAGCCTCATCTCGGCCAATATTCTTGCCTCCTGGAGACGTTCCAAGCGCAAGTACTCGCTATCGTTTAAAAAGGTAACCTTTTCTTTTTCATAGAGGGCATTAATTAAACGGTCTATGCGCTCTATGGTGGCTCTGAGATTCGTTTGTGCCCTTGCAAGCTGTGGCTCTTGCACGGTGTTGGTCTCGGCTGGCTTTGAGTACCCACAGATACAAAGAGCCAACAGGATAATCACAGTAAAATAATTTTTCATATCTCAAATCAAACTTGGGTAGTCTCCTGTTTTTACGGAGAAGTCTCTCTTCATAATACGTTTTTGGAGCAGGGTTTATTCACCTTCAGCAGAAACTTTTGGGATTAGCTTCGGTTTTCCGGTTTCCGAAGTTGAATTATTACGACTGGCAAACCAACTGCCATCAACAAAAAGCTAAGGAAAAAGAAGTGTACAGGCTGTTCAAAACGCATTTCAACATGATGGTCTCCTGGGGGTAAGTAGATGCCTCGAGCAATATAATTACAGCGTAAAACCTGAACAGGCTCGTCATTCACAAACGCCTTCCACTTGGGATTATAACGGTCATTGATCAACAAAATCGAGTCTTGAGTCACCCCCTTGATATCTACAGTAAACCTTAAAGGCGAATAAGTTTCATATTCCAGTCGTTCAAAAGGTTTCGGTTCACTGGAGCAAAGAGGTAAAACAGTTTTTTCTCCTTCAGATGAAATTCTCATGGTCGACTCCCCATCTACAAGCAGAGTATGCGAGGGATCAAAGTCTTCACTGCCCAGCCTTGCCAAGGTTAACTGATTTGAAAGGGCAACCTCCCAGTGATTATAGAGAGCCAAACGCGGAACTGCTCCGGAAAACTCCACTAATGCAAAGGGGCCCTCCCTGTTTGTCTCTGCCAGGAGATGCCGCGGAGGATTTGTTTGCTTTAACGTAAAGGCAGCAAGCTCTGAAAAACGTTTCTTTGAGGGGTCCCAAGCTTCATTTAGAGCAGGAGCCATCCCCGCCAGAGTGATTAGCTTTCGCGCACCTGTGAGCTCCCAGCGTCTTAGAGGGTTTGTGCTAAGCGTGCTTTCAAAGATTATCTTATCCATCCCTTTGCGAGGTTCCATCCAGCTTTCCAAAGCAGGGATATTGTAATGGGGGAACTCATGCTGCAGCCACTCCACGGAGTAAATCTGAGCTAAAGCACTGCCGTACTCATTTCCTGCAGGGAAAGAGGCAACGCGCTCTGTCTTGGAGGAGGCACTCAGAAGGGTTAATAAGTCATCTTTTTGCAACCGCTCCTGATAGTTATAAAAAACTACCCACGGTTTATTGGCGCGATAAAGGTCCGCGCTCAACACCAGGAGGAAAGCAAGACAAACCCAAACTGCTCTTTTTGCATTCAACTGTTTGCCTAAAATTAGAGCCACCAAGACCAGGCCAAGCATTAAAAGTGCAATATAAATCATGATTTCCCACATGCTTGCTTGGAAATTAAGATAAGCAACCTCAGAATCAATGCCTGTTTGCTCCATCCAATAAATCAACCGCTCTTGAGAGGAGAGAAAAACCAAAAAACTAACAACAGAAATCCCGATCCATCCCAGCAAACCCCAGCACCACTTTTTATCAAAAGAGCCCAACTTGCGCCAGCTCAAGGCCAGTGTACTCCCCCAGCTATCCTGTTCTCCTTTATTGCTCTGAGGTGAAGTTTGGCTCAAATAAGCTCTGCAAAGTCCAAGTATTGCATAACCAAAAAGAATAAGGATGGAAATATGGAATGGAACTAAGTACTTGATAGGGTTACGAAACATCCCAAAAACAGGGGTAATATATACCATCTGATAAAAGGGAGCATACCTCCCATAGGCAAAAAGAAGAGAAATCAGAGCAGCGACACTCCAAAACTTGATGTGACGTATTTCATTTTTACTAAAAGGATTTTCTCTCTTTCGCCAAATGTGAGAAATGGCCCAAGAAGCAAGTAAGACGACAAAAAGCCCAACATACTCACCGGATCCCGAAAAGCGAGCCATGCCCGGGCCTCCGTGCTGATATCCCGGCGTTTCACCTACAGAGCCCCAGTAGCCGCTTCCATCTTGCTCATACATTCGGTACCCCAATAATCCGGGGATAATAAGCCTCAAGGTTTCTTTTTTGGGAAAACTCCACTGAGTTGAGAAATCCCAGCGTTGTGCTTCGACCTGCGGGTCTTCAAAAACACCCACTCCCTTAACCTGAGTTTCAGAAAGAGATGAAAGCGAATAAGACGCTACCAACGCCGTAACACCAGCAATCACTCCTACTCGAATAATGGCCAAAAAAGCTCGTTTATATAGAGGCAGAGTTGACCCATCTGCTTTTGAAGAGTCTTCAAAAAAAGTCGCAAAAGCCGCATAAAGAGCGATATAGACGCAGAGAATAGCGCCCAAATCATATCCCTCCATAATAGCCAAGCCGCACCCTACTCCCACTAAACCAACTTTAACCCACTTAAAGCGACCGTGAAAACCTCGTGCCACCATTGCCAGCGCCAGCATAGCCCCACCAAAGCAAAGAGGGCGCGAACCCAACCCCAGGTGACTATGGTGGCGCACGCAACGTATTCATGAAGATCGGGATCGGCGCGATGCATCTATACGAACAGCCGCCGCGGGACTTGGGCCGCAATGCGGTGCACCACATCGGAATGCAGGTGGTCGGCCTGCGTGATCTCTATGACCGCATGAAGGCCGGCGGGGTGGATTTGCCCAATCCTGTTCGTGAACACTTCGGCGGGGGCT
>JAGVTF010000149.1 GCA_019136955.1 Verrucomicrobiota bacterium | reverse complement strand
CATGTAGAGCCGCTTTTTCCCCCGGACTTTCTCATTGTCGTGAATTTTGGTAAACTCGCTCTCGTCCTCGGTGGAGAGCTTCACGCCGGTCGTCCGGTGCGCTTCGTCGCAGATAATGAGGTCAAATTCACCATATTCCCCGTTCGTCTCGAGGAGAAGCTTTTTTTGTGCCTCTGAAACGGCATCCACCGATTGATAGGTGGAAAAAACCACCACGAGACCCTTATGTTCTCTATGCCCTCGCAGGCGTTCTTTTATCGCCACGGGGTTCGTCGTAGCCGGCAGTGCCAAATCCACTGATGAATCGGGGTTGTCTTCCTTGATCTTTTTGGAAGCTTTGATATCCGAGCAAATGCAGACGGCTTTTATACCGCCTTCCGAATCGATATGCCAGGCATTCAGGGTCTGGTTCAAGAGAGCGATGGAGGGCACCATGAAGAGGATTAATCCCTTCTCACCAATCAGGTTCTCGGCAATCTTGAGCGCAGTAAAGGTCTTGCCCGTACCGCAAGCCATGATGAGCTTGCCCCTGTTATTGTCTTTGAAATGCGCGGCGGCTTCCTGGACAGCCTTTTTCTGATGAGGGAAGAGCCCCTTCTTTTCGGAAACTAAGGCCTGCTTTCCCTCAAATCCGCTCAGCAGCTTATCCCAGTCGACCGAAGACTCCTCCAGATCGCGCAACCCGATACGGTTTACCGGCGGCGCCTGATTTTGGATGGCCTCCTCGGCATTGGGGCCCCACCGTTCGGTCGTCGATATCCAGAGACGATTGGAGAATTGAAGCTTCTGCCCGCTCTCCGGCTCGGTGAAACTCCGGCTGGAAGTCGCCAGAAACGAATCTACTGCGGGTTTATCAAGGGTGGTACCCTCGGTGTAGCATTTGCATTGAATGGCCCAGTATTGCCCCCACTGGGTTTTGGCGACCAGGTCAATGCCGACATCTTTGCCTCCAAAGCTTTCTCTGCAGGGGAAGTCACTCCACATCCAGACCTTTTCCAAGTCAGAATAACGTCGGTCCGCGCGCAACCAGTCCCGCATGAGTTTTTCAAATTCATACCCTTTTCCACGTTCCGTAAGGGATTCCTCCCGAATTTTTTTAAGTATATCCTGAAAATTCATGATGTCTGATTATACGTTGTAGACAGTTTCCGATCTCTGGGGAAAGAGTCTATCCGTTAAAAATCTGCACTGCAATTCTTTTTCCCGGGGCGCATTGCCTCAAAAAGAACGCACTAAAATATATATCTCTCTCTGAATATGAGAATGGAATCTATCATTGTCGAGGTAATGAGATGGAAGAATGTTGCCCGGAAGGTCGGGTATGGACAGAGGCCGTTTCAGGGCAGGGGAGTTTTTGCGGAGATGAGTGTGTTGAGGGCTTCGGGGGACTCCAGACCGGCAAAATCGAGGAACCATTTTTCGGGATCGCAGTTGAAAGTTCGCTCGTTGCCCTCGTTATCCCGGTAGGAGAGGCTCCGTGCATGGAGCGCCTGCCAGGGCAGGAGGAGCTCCCGGCACTGTTGGCCGCTCAGGCGGCCTTCCACCAGGTCCAGGTAGTAGCGCTCATCCAGTCCGTAGAGTTTATCGCCCACGATGGGGCAGCCAAGCCAGGCCAGATGGATTCGTATCTGGTGTTTGCGTCCGGTGAGGGGGGTGAGCTCCAGCAGGCTGAAGGTTTGGCCCTCTTTTTGGAAGGTATGAAGCAGGGAGTAACGGGTTTGCGCGGGGGCGCCATCGCTGCGGACGCAATCCTTGATGACGACGGGGCTTTGCAGATCTTTGCCCAGCGGCTGATGGATGGTGCCGCTTGCCGGGCTGGGGACGCCATAGACGATGGCGAGATAGGTTTTAGTGAACTTGCCCTGCTGCAGGAGAAAACCCAGCGTCCGCGCGGCCGTGCCGTTTTTGGCGGCCAGCACAATCCCGCTGGTTTCGCGGTCCAGACGGTGGATGAGGTGAATCTCCGGCGCGCCCTCTTCTTTTACGGACCAGCCGCAGGGGCCCCCTGCCCGCCAGACGCATTGCCGCGGGTTCTGTCGCAACGGGCAGGAGCCCAGATGGATGCGGAGCCGCGCGATGAGGCTGCTCAGGCAATCGCTCTTGGTAGGATGACAGACGAGGCCGGCCGGTTTATTGACCAGCAGGAGCTCCGAATCCTCATAGACGATATTGAGCAGGCTTTCCTCTTTGGGTGCTTCCACTGGAGGGTGAGTCTATCAGATTTCGTGGTTTTTGTATCGGGTAAAGCTTTTCCGGAGACTGTTTTTTATTTTTCGGTCGGGGATTCCGGTTCAATGGCGAAGGTATTGAGGAAGGATTCCACCCGTTTTTGGGCGCTCTGCCGGTCGGGGTATTCAGAGGTCACCAACTGATAGTGATACCAGATTTTGCGGTCTTTCCTGAGCAGCCGGAACTTGGCGAAGTTGCCGGTGGAGAACTGCTCATTGGAGTAGAGCGAATAGGCGAGCGCGCGGATTCCGTTGGAGAGGATTTCAAGCTCGTTGAGCTGGACCGGTTTGCCGTGGACGTTGATATAAATCTGCTTTGAGGAGAGGATTTCAGCCCCACCGGATTTGAGGCAAATCGGCATCGGGTGCAGGTTGGTAATATCGGCCACTTCCAGCGCCAGAACGCTTACCGAGGAGCGATTATCGAAGTACTCCATCCGGCTAATCCAGGTACAGCCGGTGAAGAAGTTGAGGTCGCTCTGGGTCACTTCCCCCTTGCGCGCCAGCCACTCTCCGGATTGGAGCTCCTCCAGGCTCAGGCGAATCGGCGCGCCGTTCTCCACCGATTGCCTCTGCGCAAGCATAAAGAGCAGTATCGCGGAGAGCACCGACAAAAAGAGGAGGCTTTGGAGCCGGGGCCACGCTTTTTTGTAATAGACCCAGAGGCTCCAGAGTCCCAGGAAGAGCCAGCCCAGAGCCAGCTTGGCCAGCAGATAGGAGAGGGCCCCCCTGAGCTCGAACTCCAGATAATGCCCCACCCAGAAGGAGAGGGAAGGGGTCGCCAAAACCGCAAAAAAGAGGCTCGGAGACTGAGAAATAAAAACGGAGATACCAAAACGCAATCCAGTGGCCAGATAAAAAAAGGCAAGCGCCAGGAGGATGCTGAGCGCATGGACACGGCTCGCCCCGAAACTGAAATAGAGCCAGCCGGCCGCAACGGCTACCATCGCCGCGATGAACCATCCCGCATGGCTTTTCACACCCCGGGCCGGCTCCGCAGTGACCGGAGCGATCGCAGTGACCTTGCGGCGCAGGTACTCGCAGAGCGGCAGAACGGCCAGAGCGCAAACCCAGATGACCCAGCCGCCACGCTCCAGCGGCGAGTCAATCCAGGTCCTGTAGATATAATGGGCCTTGCTCAGGAGCGGCAGGGCGCAGAGAAGCCAGAGCAGGTTTTTGAGAGCGGTATTCATTCTGTTTTTTGAGAAGCCGCTTTTTTGGGGAAGAGCGCCCCCACGCCGACAAAGAGAAGGATGGAGAGCAGCACCATCCCAAAACCGAGCGAGGTGTGAACGGTATCTGAGATGAAAATATCGCCGACGATTTCAACGCCCAGCAGCGTGATGACCAGCCGGATGGTGTTGGAGACGAGCAGGATCGGCAAAAGCATGAAAAAATGCAGCAGTTGATAGAGCGGCCCCCGCTGCATGGAAAAAGAGAGTATCCAGCAGATAAAGAGCATCGCCTCCAGTTGTTCAATGCCGCTGCAGGCGGCCGTGATGGCGATGAGTTTGCCGTTGATGCTGACGGCCGTCTGGTCAGCCATTGAATCGAACCCGAACAGGCTCAGTATCTCCGAAGAAAAGCCGGCGCTCATGATACGCATCGGCAGGCTGATGAGATGCTGCAGATATTCTGCCTGGGGCAGGATGAGCGTCCAGACCAGGAGCGCCCCGGCTCCGTAAAGCCCCATCCTGAGATTGCCAAAGAAGAAGACTCCCGCGGCAAGCAGAGTTGGCAAAACCCAGAGTTTAGCTCCCGTGAGGGTCAGGAGGAGAGCCAAAGCCAGGAGAGCCCAGGCGGTCCACTGGCTCGGTTTTTGGGGATGCTGCCAGCGGGTTTTATTCTCTACCCCCTCTGCATAGAGGGGGTAGAGAATAGCCGCGCCCCAGGCCCAGAGCGCCAGGGCGGAATCCCAACTGGCGGAAAAGGTAACATACCAGACGCCCAGCAGGGCCGCCCCCAGAAGGAGGAGGCCCGAAATCGGCGGCGTTTGGGCTACCGTTTTTAGAAGCTGATTGAGCTTATTCATTCACAGCGGCGGCAGCGGCTTCCAGTGCCTCGTTGGCTTTTTTGAGCACCTCCAGAGCGGTTTCATCCGTCGGCTGAATCTTCAGGACTTCTTCGGAATAAGACTTCTTCAGGAGGTCAGTATCAGCCTCCGCGGCTGCACCGTTATAGGCTTTGACCAATACGTCGGGGATGCGGGCATCATTGGGGCCAGCTTGCATGGCGCGTCTGAAAGGCTCGATTGCCTCAATGTAGCGTCTTTTCTCCAGGTAGCGCAGACCGAGTTGATAGGGGGCTTCGGAGCCGCCATTGCCGAGCTCATCGGCACGGAGAGCCGACTGCATGGCCTGCTCTGATTGGCCCAGGGCCGCCTGAGCGGCCGAGAGAACCGCATAGGGGAAGCCATCCTTTTGCTGAGGCACGCAGATATCTTTCAACAGAGTAAGAATCTTTTGCTGATCTTCTCTGGAGTCGCTTTCCAGGAGCAGCGCCGCCAGGCGGACCTTGAGGTCATCGGTATTCGGGTTGTCTTGAATGGCCTCTTCCAGAACCGTACGCGCATCTTCCTTGCGGTCAAGCGAGTAGAGCAGAGTCGCCAGAGCGGAGCGCACACCTGGCGCCTGCGGGTAAAGGGCGATCGCTTCGCGCAAGAATGACTCTGCCTTGGCGGTATCGTTTTCTATCATTGCCAGACGCGCAAGCAATCCCTTGGCAAGCATCTGCTTGGTCGGGTCTTCGGAGCTTTCCAGAGATTTGATGAATTCTTCCGGATTCTGGCCCGAGGAGATGATGTAGTTGCCGGCCTCTTCGCAGATTTCAACGGCGACGTAGGGGGCCGCTTCGGTGTAGCGCTGGACTGCTTTCTCGGTCCGTCCAGAGTTGGAGGCAAAGCGTGCCTGGAAAATGGCGGCCACGTGGCTGGTCGGGTCCTGTCCGAGCTTGGCTTCGGTCAGGGCATACCCTTCATTGTACATTCTCAGGCCAAAGTAGGCGATGCACTTGGCTTCAAAGGCGGGGTCGCTGACCGGGTTCCCCTTGAGCAACACATCTGCATAGCGTACGGCTGCCGCGTAATCCTGGCTGTTCAGAGACTGAACCATCGCATAGCCGACGGCGATGGGGTGCTCCGGGGCAATGACCAGCAGCGCGGCGGCCAGGCTGTTGGCCGCTTCGGTCTCTTCAGCCTTTTCGGCGGCGGAGATCAGCTCAAGCAGATGCTGCTGGAGCACCTCTTTGAGCTTGGTCGGCAGCTCCGCTGAAGCCAGCATCTGGGCGGATTCGGCCGCGTTTTTGATGTCTTTCAGGTCGCTGGCCAGTTTGAATTTCAAGATTCTCCCGACCATTCGGTTCTGGAAGCTGCCCGCGAGGTTGATGTATTGGAGGGCTTTCTCGTTTTCTTCCGCGAGTGAGGCGACCAGCGCCCGCAAATAGTAATCGAGCGCCAGCCCCGCCTTGGAGGCGACGTTGAGCTCTTCGGTCATCTTGAGGATGGCTTCCCTGTCATTGTCGGTGAAGGCCAGCTCCACGCAGGTGAGCAGCAGCGGTATATTGGCGCGTTGCATCTGGTAGACTTCCTCGAAGGCGGCTCTGGCTTCCTTCACGTTCTCCTGGGCCAGGAAGCATTGCGCCCTGAGGAGCGTGGCGTCTACTTTGGCGTAGGGGTCGGCTCCGGTGATGAGCTCCAGATGTTCAATCGCTTTTTCGAGCTCGCCTCTGGAGAGGGTATCGCTGGCCAGGACGACGTTGATGCAATCGCGCACCCCTTCGGATTCGGTCTGGCCGTAGAGCTCCGCAAACCGGCTGAAGGCATTGAAGGTGCCCTCCTTCAACGCTTCATTGACCTGGTACAAGGCCAGGTATGGCGATTGGCGCCCGGAGAGCTCCTCCTTGATATCGAAGGAGAGTTCGGCATCTTCGCGGCCCAGAGCGATGAGGCAGAGCCGGTAGAGGAGTGGATCGGTTAAGTCTTTGGTCGGCTTATTGATGATGTATTTTTCATAGGCGTATATGCCGGCGCCGCCAAAGAAAGCGGATTCGAAGAACTTGAGAAGCACCTTCTTGTCCAGTGGGTTCAAGACCATCACTTCACCCCAGAAGTACATGCTGGAGTAGTAGTCGTTCTCCTCTTCGGAGAGCTCGGCCAAAAGCCGAAACGCCCCTTCGTTATGGCGGTCGCGAATGACTACCTTGGCGAGAATATCCTTGGCTTTCTTTTTTTCTCCCGCCTTGATGGCTTCGGAGGCTTGTGTCATGAGCTGGGAAGTCGATTTATGGACAAAGGCCAAATAACCTATCCCACCCAGAGAAAGAAGCGCCGCAGCTACCAGCGCGATGAGTATCAAGCTTTTAAGTTTCATAATAGTAGTGTTCCGTTTTTCTGCAAACGTCCGGCTGGAGCATATCTGAAACAGGTTCTCACCCCAAACCAGATATTTTAATTTTGAGATACTTTATTTTTGGTGCCGGCAATCTCTGAGCCAGCTGTTCATCTGGCAAAAGTAAAAATATCCTCACCGAATGTATCTGAACTTTTTTATTTTGAAAAGATATTTTTGTATGAATATAAAAAAAATTTCTCATCAGTTTGCTCTTGTTTGAATGGATGTGATGGAATATGCTTTGGCAGGTGGAATCTGTTTGCTCTGTGAACCCAAAAAGTATGAATAAAAAAACATTTCTCTCACTCGCGTTGGCTGCCGCCCTGATGGGCGGTTTTTTGGCCGATTCTATCGCAAAAGATTACTCAATCCTCGCGACCAGTTGGACGATAAAACTCAATAGTGCCCCGTCGGCGGAGTCAACCGATATTGACCAGAGCGCTCCGGACTGG
>JAGVTF010000184.1 GCA_019136955.1 Verrucomicrobiota bacterium | reverse complement strand
AAGGGGGTCAAGCTCAAGAAGGCAAAGGTTCACCGGCTGGTGACCAGTGCGGACGTATTCATCAATATGCCGATTTTGAAGCATCACAGCGGCACCAAGATCACGGCCGCCCTCAAGAACGCGATGGGCTGCATCTGGGACCGCGGCTTCTGGCATTCCAACGACCTGCCGCAGTGCATTGCCGATTTCGGGACCTTCTGGAAAGTGCAGTTGACCATTCTGGATGCCTACCGCGTGATGCTCGAGAACGGGCCGCGCGGCTCGGACCCCAAGCGCGCACCTGTCGCCAAGTACCAGATTCTCTCCACCGACATGGTGGCGGCGGATGTGGCCGGGACCCAGATTTTTGCGCAGATCGCCCGCCAGCATAACATGGGCCGCCCCTACACGCTTGAGGAGATCACCTACCTGTCTCTGGCGGAGAAGCACGGAGTCGGCACGATGGACCTCTCCAAGCTCAATATGAAGCGGGTTGCCATGGCCTGAGCCGAGGGTGGAGTTCCTTTAACCTAACTTGCGAAAGCGACCTCTCCCGCTCTACGGATGCGGGGGGGCGCTTTTGTTTTATTGGATAAGATGAGATTTACTCCTCGAGGGATGCGCTGGGCGCGAATCGTTTTTTCGCTCGTTTTCTTCACTCTGCTGAGCGCGCAGTTTCTGGATATCTTCCACCGCCTGCCCGATAGCTGGTACCGATACCACCCGGCCCAGACGCAGATCATCCCTTCGCTCCTGAACCTCCTGGGTGGCGGCGGCGTTCTGGCCGGTGCCGCCTTTATCACTTTTACGGTGACGACGCTCGTTTTTGGGCGTGTCTACTGTTCCTTTTTTTGTCCGCTGGGAATCGGGATGGATATCGTCCGCTGGTTCGCGAAGTTCCCCGGCAAGAATCGTTTTCTCAAGAAGAGCGCCCTGGGGCGGTTTTGCGCGCGTGCGCTGAGGCTTCGCTGGGCGCCCGCCTGGAAAGCGCTCCGGATTGGAGCGGTCGGGCTGGCGGCGCTGCTGATTCTCTTTGGGTTGACTTCGCTTCTCGGCTTCCTGGAGCCGTACTCGCTTTTTGGGAAGGTTTTTGGGCTCATCGTTTTCCCCGGGCTTTCGTTGGCCAATAACGGAGTGAGCGACTACATGATCAGCCGCGGCGTTTACACGGTGGCGGCGGTCAATGGCGATGTGCGGGTTTCGATGGCGGCTTTTGGTCTGGCGCTTCTGATACTGGCTGGCGTTTCGGCGCTCTCTATCTGGCGGGGCAGGATTTATTGTAACACGCTCTGTCCGGTCGGCGGGTTCCTCGGCTGGCTGGCGCGCTTTTCGCTTCTGCGTCTGGAGCTCGTCCCTGAAAACTGTACCCGCTGCGGGCTCTGTGAGCGTGAGTGCAAGGCTCAGTGCATTGAAACCAAAAGCCGGGCTCTCGATTTCTCCCGTTGCGTGCTCTGTTTTGATTGCGTGGCCACCTGTCCGCGCGATGGAGTGCAGGCTGTTTTCCACTCCCCTTTTGGGCTGGCAGAAAAGAAGAAGCCCCGGAAGGCCGGAGCTTCCGCAGCGCCTCTGAGCTCTCTGCCCGCGGCTGCGGGGATGAACCGCCGGCAGTTTGTGCGGAGCGTGCCTGCCGTCGCGGCTCTCTTTTGCAGCGCGGCCAAACTGAAGGAGGGACAGTCGTTGTCGGCACCGCCGGACCCGGGCGGACCTTACGAAATTTTGCCCGATGCCACCCCGTACTGGCTCCGCGGGGAGCGTGCCGATAAGCGGCTGACCGTGCCGCCGGGAGGCGTGAGCATCAAAAACTTTTTCTATAAATGCACCGGTTGCCAGATTTGTGTGGCCAGTTGCCCCTCGCAGATACTAAAACCGAGCCTGACCGAGTGGGGCCTGGCCGGCATCATGCAGCCCTACATGGATTTCACCAAAGGGTACTGCGTCCATGAATGCACGGTTTGCACCCAGGTCTGCCCGAGCGACGCACTGCGCAGCCTCAGCGTGGAGGAGAAAAAGGTGGAAAAGCTTGGCACCGCCATCTTCCGCGAAGACCTCTGCATCGTCAAAACCGATGAGACCGACTGCTCGGCCTGCGGAGAGCATTGCCCCGTGACGGCCATCGAGATGCTCCCCTACAATCTGGATAAGCATCTCTACATTCCGCATGTTCATGAGGAGGTTTGCATCGGCTGCGGCGCTTGCGAATATGTTTGCCCCGTGCTTCCGCACAAGGCGCTGGTCGTGCAGGGGGCCAACACCATTCAGAAAGCCAAGCTCTTTGATGAGAGCATGCGGCTTCACAAGGTGCAGGAGCCGCCCGAGAGCTCGGAGCCCGTGCCGGAACTGGACACGGAAAACCCATTCCCCTTCTAGGAGAAGGCATACGGTTTCCAGGAGAAAATAGAAATGTTGAAGGCGGCCTAGCGGCCGCCTTCGGTGTATTTTTAACTGAGTCTATGTATGGCGAATCAAAAGGTATTAAAACCCGTCAGCATTCCAGCCAGCGCGAGGACCCCTTGGAGCCCATCCCTGCTGCGGTGCTTCTGCGTCCCAGCCACGCTGGGGACCTCTATTGAAGGCCTGAGCCTGCAGACCACGGGGGGCGGACATTCCCTGTCTGGGGCCGCCCATCATCGGACCCTTGGGACCTTGAGCGCCCCTGGGACCCTGCGCAAAGCCGGGACCTTTGGGAGCCCAACCCTGCTGGGGACCTCTATTGAAGGCCTGAGCCTGAGGGCCGCGGGGGCCGGACATTCCCTGTCTGGGGCCGCCCATCATCGGACCTTTGGGACCTTGAGCGCCCCTGGGACCCTGCGCAAAGCCGGGACCTCTGGCCGCCCATCCCTGTTGCGGACCTCTATTGAAGGCCTGAGCCTGCGGGCCGCGAGGGCCGGACATACCGTGTCTTTGGCCGCCCATCATCGGGCCGCCTGCCCCACCGCGGAAACCTCTCATCTGGGGGCCTGTGTTTTGAGAGTTCATCATCGGGCAATTGGCCGGTCTCTCAAAGCCCATCGGGCATGGTGTGTGTGTGTTTTGCGTCTCGGTCTGCGCCTCTTGTGCCTGCGCTCCAAACGTTGCCCAGGTACTTGCGGCGACAATCACCGAAATTATAAGTGCCAGTTTTTTCATAATATTAACTTTCATTCTTCCTAGTGTCACAATGCTCTTTTATGCAGGTGCTGCTGCATGATGAGCACGTTGAGGTAAAAACCGGCCCTCCCCAAAAGTTGCGAAACTATTTTGGAACTCCCCTCTTCGGTTCCTTTACCAGACGTAAGTTCCGACGGCGCCCGGCGGCAGCCTGAGAGTGGCGAACGCGCCGTTGTACTGCACCTTGGCCGACTGTACCGACCAACTGGTATTGGCGATGATGAGGACGATCTTCCCCTCCGGCGTCTTGAAGGCGACGTTGGGCAGGACGTTGCTGTGGGCGATGACCGTGGCGCGCTTGACTTCGCGGCGCTCCTCGTCGCTGGTCAGGTTGACGCTGCTATCCCAAGGGGCCGTGGAGGCGATGCGGATTGAGCCCGGCGGCACGAACTTGGAGGCGTGGGCGATCACGTAATAAGCCAGATTGCGGGTGACCTCTTCGCCGTCGATGGTGAGCGCACCCTGACAGATGGTGCAGCCGCCGTTGTCGGTGTGCGGCTTGTTCTCGGGGTCGGCGGCCAGGTTCCAGAGCAGGACGTTATTGCTCCAGTGGCGGCAGCAACCGATGATGAGACGGTTGACCTGTTCGGCGATGGCGATGCTCCGGCTGCCGGGCCGCTCGATGACCATCTGCTCGGTGAAATAAAGGTTCTTATCGGGACGCGCCTGATGCATGAGGCTCATCACGCTGATATCGCCGCCATAGTGGTGGAAGCCGCTTCCATCCACGTACTGCGCCGCGTCGGGGTCGCTCAGGATGTTGAGCGCGTAATCGGGGCGGTCGCAGTTGTGGTCAAAGAGAACCACCCTGGTGGTGAGGCCGCGCTCCCTGAGGAGGGGGCCCAGATGGTTTTTGAGGAAGTCGAGCTGCTCGGTATCGCGCATCACGAGGCTGGGGGTGTTGTTGGAGTTGAGCGGTTCGTTCTGGATCGTGATGGCGTCAATCGTGATCCCCTCCTCTTTCATCGCCTCGATGTATTTGGCGAAGTAGAGGGCGTAGACGCCGTAGCACTCCTTCTTGAGCGAGCCGCCGCGCACCTTGCCGTTGGTCTTCATCCAGGTGGGGGCTGACCACGGAGAGCTCATGATTTTGATATCGGGCTGGATGGCGAGAATCTCTTTGAGGACCGGGATGACATCGTCGCAGTCGTGACCCAGGCTGAATTTTTCCAGTTCAAAATCGGTCTCCCCTTCCGGCAGGTCGTTGTAGGAGTAGACGAAGCTGTTGAGGTCCGAGGCACCGAGACTCAGGCGGATGTAGTTGAAGTTGACCGTCCCTTCGCCGGTGCCGAAGCACTCCTGCAAGATTTTGGCGCGCGCTTCAGGGCTCATCGCGTTCAGATGCTGAGCGCTGCCGCCGGTCAGGGCAAAGCCGAAGCCGTCCATGGTCTGGAAACTCTGGCGCTCGTCGATGATGATTGGCCAGCCGCTGCCGCTATTGCGTCCGAAGTAGATTGGCCGTGCCTGTTTGGCCAGCAGGCCGGAGCGGTCGGCGAAGGTCACCCAGGCATCCATGGAGCGGGGTTGACGGGCGGCCGCCGGCTCCTGGGCCCAAAGCGTGAGAGCGGCCCCGAGCATCGAGAGGCAAAGGGCCAGCTTTTGCAAAGTGGTTTTGAGGTTCAGTTTCATCCTGTTCTCCTTAGAATCGTTCATGCGCAAAGAGTGCCCCCAAGCGCTCCATTTGTCAAGCTGCCAGCGTCCTGCATCACAGGGAGCGCCTCAAAAATCAGAGGAGAGTGGTGAGGCCCTCCGAGAGGTTACGAGCGGCGAGGCGAGAGTTTTTTCCGAGGCGAATCAGGGCCGAAATCTTGGAGGGGCGGCGCAAGATATCCAGTGCCAGAGCCGGCAGAGAAATTTTACCATCTTCCTTGGTGAGTGCTCCGAAATCGAGCGGCAAATCTTCGTCCGCCGCATCGGAAATGACCCGCAGGGTCGCGCACGGGATGCCGAGAGGGTCGCAGAACTCGTGGTAGAGGGCCGACTCCATCTCCACGGCGCGGCAACCGCTTTCTCTGAAAAGACGCCCCTTCTCTTCAGCCTTGAGGATGACCCGCTCCGAAGAGAGGAAGCGCCCCTCTTCAAACGGTAGTGGCGGGCAGAATCGGTTGCCCTGGCAGAGCAGCTCCCCGACCGAGAGGACGGGGTCCAGAGCACCGGCAAAACCGCAGCTCAGGACGCAGCCGGGCCGCTCCCCTTGCACCCCAGCCGCCTCCCATGTGGCACGGGCGCTCCGGGCTCCCATGCCGCTTATGAAGAGCCGCAGCGTGGAGCCTTCCCGCCGGAAGCGGTGTCCCTTGCCGGCGGTGGGCTCGGGCCGCCAGCCAAGAGAGGGCAGTGACTTGAGAAAGGGCTGCGCCTCTTCTTTGACCGCAAAGAAGAGCCAGAAGGGCGGCAATAGCGATGGAGGAGTCCCCGTCATTTGACGACTCCAAGGTAACCCCCAATGGCTAAGGAAGCAAGAGCGTTTTGGCCGGGTGTGCGCAGCTTGATTTTTTACGAAAAGATGCTATATTGAAACTGGCTGAAAAATGAAAAGTTTTTCAGGGGTAGGACTGCGGATGTCCCATGCAATATGCGAAAATGTATGCGCTTTTGTGATGAAAGGCAAGTTATGGAAAGAGAGCAGTTTTTATTTAAATTTCAGCCGGGCACTGTTAGACGGCCGTACCCCGTCGTGAGTCGCCGCCAGGGTCAGTGGTGGTTTGAGCAGATTCAAAAAGCCATTGAAGAGGCCTGCGACCCCAGTGCCCGGCAGCGGAGGCACGTGCAACCTCAGTTGCCGCTCAAGATGGGCCAGAACCGATAAGGGAGCGCCGAGCCGCCAGCCGAGAAGGTTAGAGGGTTGCGCCTTCCAGAAGTGAGGGTGAAGGCGTGGCGTTTACGCCTTGCCGTAGCTCATCAGGGTGATGCCGATTTTTTTAGCGAAGTCGCAAACTTGCGGCTGGTCCAGCAGCAACGTTTTGGAGGCTTCAAAAACAATCGCGTTCACTCCCCTGCCCTTGCAGATTTCCAGCGTCCGCATCCCGACGCATGGGATATCAAAGCGCATATCGTGGTTGTGCCGCGCCACCTTGATCACGACCGCTCCCTTGCCGCCGGAGAGCTCGGCACCGCGAAGAATGCAGGGGTCGGTTCCCTCCCAGCCTTCCACCGCCAGCGTGGTTCCTTCCTTGACAACGACGGTCTGGCCGATTTCAAGTTTGGTGATTACTTTGGCGATCTGGAAGCCATACTCGGCATCGTCGAGAATCTGTTGGGTCGGTTTGGCACCGGCCAGGAAGCCCTCCCCGGGCATGACCGGCGTGAGCCACGGGACGGCTGAGATAAGCGTGACGCCCTCTTTGGCCAATTCATCGCCAACGGCGCCAAAGATCGTATGGGCATTGCGTTCCTTGAGGCGCATCAGGACCATGACGCCGCGGATATCCGGACGCACTTTGAACAGGTTGGAGGGAGCCACCTGCCCCGCCATGACGCAACGCTCCACCCCGCGATCGGTCAGGGCACGGATCATCTTGGTGAGCTGGCCGACCTTGATCCAGACGATCTCATCGACCAGAGCGGCCAGGGCAGGATCGGTCTCCCCTTCAAAGGCGACCGCCACCAGTTGCTCGATGCCCGCCTTGCGTGCCTCTTTGGCCACCACGAAGGGCAAATCTCTGTTGCCTGCCAGAATTCCCAGTTTTTTAATCCTATCCATCGCTCATGCGCATCTGCCAGAGAGTAACATCCCAAAGCGATCTTCCAAATAAAAATCTCCACTCCCGCCTCTTTGTATGTTATTTTGCCGCTGGTTGGAGACGACAAAATGAGCTGTAAAAAAGATGAAAAAGCACTCTGGAAGCGATTCCAGAAGTATTATAGAGAGTACCCCGAGCTGGAGCTGAGTCTGGATATTAGCCGGATGAACTTCCCGGATGATTTTTTCGAGAAGATGGAAGGACCGGTCCAGAAGGCCTTTGACGAGATGGCCCAACTGGAGGCGGGCCAGAT
>JAGVTF010000151.1 GCA_019136955.1 Verrucomicrobiota bacterium | reverse complement strand
GATCGGTCAGAAAGTCTATCTGGTAGAATCCACCCGTCCTAACCCCAAAGCTACCAATCCTGACGACCTGCCTTATCTTGAAATGCTTCTTCGTAAGGAAAGAATGCAGTCATTAAAATGAATTTTATCAAAGAGTTTATAAGAGAACTGGAGGCTCCCATGCCACTGCCTGCATCGCTGGTATGGCTTGGGCGACCTTTGGTACAGTCTTTTATTCTCTCTTTAATACTTCATTGCACGATTGTTATTGGCTGGGAGATTGCCTATCAGGTGGGAGTCGTCGGTAGCCGTCCTTCTCGAATTTTGAAAGAAGCTTTGCTTCAAACTGAGAACAAGGCTGCCTTTGAGCAATTTACTCAAGAGCAGGAAATTCCTTTGATGTTCATTGAAGTGATTGCTGAAAACGAAGATATTGAGCCACCGCCCAATGCCAAGTACTATTCCAGCGCCAGCACCCGAGCCTCCAACCCTGACCCTGTCTTGGTGAGTAAAGAAGAGCCGAGAATACATGGCGTTGAACAAGAAATGGTGCGCACACTGGAAAAAGCTCGCTCGGAGCCTGAGGAGATGATTCCCATTCAAGAGGATTCAGGTACCAGCTTACACGAAGAACTGGAGCCAGAGCCTACAACTAAGCCGCTTTTTGCTGCAAGACCAAGCGATTTGGGCATTGGCAATGCGCAGGAGAAGCCGCGCCCGAGAACGTTACAGGAAGTCCGAAAGAATATTTCTCTTATAGGAACCCCCACTGAACAAAAAGGGGGTGTTCACAGGCATTCGCTGGTACCCCAAATGGATGTGAGGGGAACCCCCTTCGGAAACTATGATGCGGCTTTCATCGCAGCGGTTCAGAAAAGATGGTACGACCTCATAGATGCGGCTTCCATCGTGACTGCTGCCGGAAAAGTTGTAGTAGTTTTTAAACTGTATCAGGATGGCCGGATTGGAGATGTGGAAGAAATTTCCAGCACAGTAAATTCGTTACAGGGCTTGTTGTGTCAAAAAGCAATAACAGACCCTGCCCCCTATAGCCCCTGGCCAAGCGAGCTGAGGCGTGCTGTGCAGGGAGAAGTTCGAGAAGTCAAATTTACTTTTTACTATAGATAATTAAAGAAAGAAAAGAGATACTATGATAGATTTTTTTGTAAAAGGCGGTTTCATGATGGTTCCCATGATCTTTGTCTCTGTGGCAGCTGTGGGCTTTATGATAGAGCGAGGTCTGGCCCTGCGAAGAGACAAAGTGTTGCCTCCAGAAGTACTACAAGGCTTGAACGATTTTCAAAAAAATGGAAATAAAGAGAAGCTAAAAAGAAGTTGCGAGGCGACTCCCAGTGCGTTAAGCCGGCTGTTAGTATGTTCATTGGAGCACTCTTCACAGAGCAGAAAAGAGAATCAGGATGCTGTTGAAACTCAGGCGCGAAAAGAGGTGATCCTTTTGGAAAAGTGGCTGGTTTTTTTGGAAATCACGGTTGGGATAGCTCGGGCACCTTGCATGGAATGATTACGCTCTTTGGCGGTTTGGGAGCTAACTTCGGTGCTGCTGACCCTGCGATAATTGCGGCAGGTATTTCCGTGACCTTGAACGTTACTTTTATGGGACTGGCTATTGCAATTCCCTCGTTGATAGGCTGGAGTTTTTACAGTAAAAGGGTGGAAATTTTGACAGCGGAACTGGAGACATCTCTAGGCGAATTTATTCAGCTGCTATACAGGGGGAAGAAAAAAACCGACTGAACGAATTTTGATTTTTTTGCAATAGAGATGAACGGATTTTTGCCATGCGCTTCAAAGTAAACAAGCAACGACAGACACCTCCTATCATTATCGTAGCATTGGTCGATGTGCTTATCGTGGTTTTGATATTCCTTGTTGTAACGACCACTTTTAAGACGCATCCGGCCTTTAAGATGACACTGCCTGAATCAGAAACCGCGCAGCAGGGAAGCACGACAGTAACAAACATTATTATTAATGTCCCCAAAGGAACGAATGTTTTCTTTGTGGGAGCCGATGTGTACAGCGACATTCAGCTTTTGGAGTATTTATCGGAGCGGGCACGTGTTGCGCCAAATATAGCGGTCTCTATTCGTGCTGATACAGAGTCTGCATTTGGAAGAATCGTTGCTTTGGTGGATATTCTTAAGAAGGCCAACATTCTTCATTTCAGTGCTTTTGCAAAACCTGTTCCTGCAAGTGACTAGCAGTAAAGTGGCTGGTGTGTTTCAAAAATGAGATGAGAGGCTAGGCTGGTAGCAATCAGCTTGGGACAAACTCTATTCGCTGTTTTTGATATCTCTTCTTTCACGAAAAAAAGATTGAATCAAATGGCGACACTCTTCTTCGCGTACACCAACAGTAATTTCACAGTAGTGATTTAGACTGGGAAATTGCAAGATATTCATGGCTGAGCCGCCAGCTCCCGCTTTGGGGTCTGAAACACCAAAGACAACACGCTTGAGCCGTGTGTGGTAACAGGCTCCAGCGCACATGGGACAAGGCTCTTTGGTAACATAGAGAGTACAATCATTAAGGCGCCAATCTCCTATAACAGACTGGGCAGCTGTCAGTGCCAACATTTCTGCGTGTGCTGTTGCATCTTTAAGCAGCTCAACCTGATTAAAGCCTCTGGCGATGATTCTGGAATCATGAACAACGACGGCACCTACAGGGACTTCCTCCATTCGGTATGCCTTAAAGGCCATCCTCAAGGCT
>JAGVTF010000302.1 GCA_019136955.1 Verrucomicrobiota bacterium | reverse complement strand
CGGATCATCGCCATTAAGCGTATAGTAAAGGTTAAGTGCACCGGTCAACATCAGGGTTATGCTTTCATTAGAGCGTTCTATATTGGAAATCACAGGAGCCTCTATTGAGGGAAACCAGCCTCTGCTCTTCAAGTTTTTCATCAGGTATTCGGCGCTTAGTGCAATAAAACTATTTTTTGTATAATCGCACTCTCTCAGCCAATCATCCCGTGTACGTCCATGTCCCCATCGGGCGGATTCAAGTATAATGGCTTCATCAATTTCAGCCTGGCGTTGATTCCAGCGGATTAAGCTGTTGGTTAAACTTAAAGCGCCGCCTGGGTTAAGCATTTCTTTCTGAACAGTGTCCACCCAACGCATTTTGTAATCCGGATGATCCATAAGCTTTTGATGTAAGCGCATTGGGGTGAAGTTTGCCAAGGTATTCAAGTGCCAGCCATGGGCTGTCAAATCGGTTGTGACGGGATAAGAGCGATTGGCTGCCATGGAGTGCTCGCCATCATGTTTGAACCACTTAAAGCCAGTGGGGTTTACTCGGTTATAAAGACCATAAAGATTATTGGCATGGCTGTTAACGGCCACGGGGCAGTCTGGGTCCCGTGCAAAGTAGGTAATCAGCATGTAAGAAATCAGATTATCCTCATCTAAGTAGACCGGTGACTCCGGTATGCGGGAGCCATCGGGGTTGACCCCTTTAATCCAATAGTAGTTAGTTGCATACAAGCCCGAAAAACCTTGTTTAACGGCAATGTTGTACAGGTCGCTAAAAGCGTTCATATTCCCATCGGAAGCTTCAGTGCGATAGCCCGGTTGGGATGTTTTTATACAATCCCAATCACTGCTCTGCCCTCCAAAATATGTCTCAGCGTAGTCAGCTTCGCTACGTTCCTGTGTTTGATACAACCCCCAGTACTGACCATTAATGAAAAGGTGGTAGTAGCGACTGCGGGTATAAGGCATGTTAAAATCTCTTTGAGAGTCACGAGAAAAAGTTTCGCGGATAAAAGTGTTATAGGGCGAGCTTTCAAAAGACCAGGAAAAATTCTGCGAAGTGCGCAAATCTACTTTTTCAAAAATATCGGCCCCCTCATCTTCAAACAATGGAAACTCGAGTTTGCCACCATAGCTATTTCTAAAAAAGAGACGAAATGAATGTTTGGGGTTACTACTGCTACGGCTGTAGGCGCCTCTTATACGCAAGCCTGCCTCGATCTGAAACTCAGGTCCACCTCGCGGGTCTATTAGCTCCATGGATACGGGACGCTCCCATCCCACTCCGTGCTGTCCCGGATTTACATAAATCCCGGTTTTAGAGTCAAAAAGGTTCTTTAAGTCAGTCACCAGGGAAATGGTTTGTATGTTGGTCATGCCTGTCCGAATGGCAGTTCGGTTGTTTCTCACTACCGATGAATTCATCCCATACTCCATCTTATGATTATTTACGGCATAAGAGCTTGGCCATCCGCCGGGTGTGCCCGTGGGCTGCGAAAGCACTTCATCCATAAAGAGCCAGGTGCGTGTTGTAACAAGAGAGTCCACATATCCCTCCTTGACAGCAATAGCTCTCAAAAAAGTAATCTTATCTATTCGTATTGAGTTCGTGTAAGAAAGAGATTCTCTGGTGGGAAGAGTACCATCGAGCGTATAGTAAATTTTAGCTCCTGCGGTGGGGGTGTGCAAGGTCAGGTCAAAGGCTCTGCGCTTGTAACCAGCGGGTTCATTGAAATCTACGCCTTCAACCATCCCGAGGAGAGGATTTCCGGTATTGGGCGCACCTGGAGTGGGTTTATCAAAATATGCCCACTGATGTTCAGAGTCTCCCTGAGAATCCGGAATACGACCATAAGAAACGTCTTTGTATTGTTCGGGAAAAGCAGGAGCCAGCTCGTAAACCACCGTCTCTCCATCAGGAGCGATAAGGCCCAGATATTCTCCGGTTTTTGCTAAACTGAAATTGGCATGGTACTCCCCCAGTGGCTGGGTGCTTTCCCAACCATCACAAAAGACAATCAGATAGCCTCCTGCTTTAAGCGTGCTGCCAGCAGGAAACTGCCACTGGGTGAGGTTGTTGGGCGAATCAGTGAGGTGCCAGCCACTGATATCCACAGTTGTTGAGGTTGGGTTAAACAGCTCTACCCAATCTTCATACTTTCCCTGGCGGGTCCGCAGACCCGTTGCGTTGCTTGCCACAAATTCGTTAATAACGATATTTGGAATGTCTGCGCTGGCTGGAGTCAAACTATCTCCAACATAGGGCCTCTGAAATTGAGATTCTTCCGCAGTCGCAAGCAGAACTCCAATGAAAGAAATAAGGAGAGCGCAGAAAAAAATTCCAGTGAATTGACAGATTTTTTTCATTCTGTTTAATTTTGTTTTTCAGAGATTAGCACAGTATTTATAGATATTTTATTCAACCGCAGAACGGTAATACCTCTGTTTTAAATTTGAAATATCAACACTATAAGTTAAGTATGCATCTTCAACTAAGGTCCATAAAAGCATATCGTCGCTTTCATAGAGTCTCCCTGAGAAGGTTAAAACGAGTGTATTTCCTTCCAGTTTAAAGTCTAAGAACGCAAACTCCTCTTGGGCAGCCTCCTGAGTTAATGACTGCTCACTCACCAGAGAGGCAAGTTTTGTGGATTGAACTTTAATAAAAGCTTGTCTGACGGTAGCTTCTCGGTTCTTCAAAACGGTATAACTGATCCACCCTGAGTGATCAGACTCAATCTGAACGTTTGTAATCTGAACCCACTCTTCCTCTGAGCTTGTTGCAATCCAGGGCGTTGTTGAAGAAACCATGACATTGTATTCCCCGCCTTCAGTCGGAATAACCTGAGTCATTGGCTCAAGAGCTAACACATGAAGTGGCTCTACTGAAAGCAGAACAGTTTTTTCAGCCACTTCATAGTTGTTGATTTCAGTGGGAATCAGTGAAACATGAAGTTCATGGAGTCCCACCTCAAGGATTGTGCCTTTCGGTGGTGTGTATTCAAATACTCCTGCCATATCAGCAATGGCATTTAACTGCACAGAGCTTAAGGGAGTTCCAAAGAAAATAGGCTCTGGAGCAGGCCATTCGATTTCAGGCATCGCTTTGCTAACTGTCAATGTTCCTTTGACAAATTGATATTGGTTAGAAGAAGGCAGCGTTCCCCTTGTGGGGACAATGGGGTAAGTTCCGGCAGGGCTTCCCAAAAGCGCTGTGGTGCTCAAGGTAGGTCTGCCAGAGATAAGGGAAGTTACATCTTCGCCATCTGGGGTCAATATCGTATAGGTAAAGGTTGGATCTCCTGTTTTGTAGACACGAGTCGCATCATCAGCCTGGACTGTAAAGATAAGCACTTTTGACTTAACCTTTAAGTTTGCAGCCAGGCTCCACACGGTACCCGCAGCGTTACTGACGGCTACAGTATAGTCTCCTGAGTCCTCCAACAGCGCCCCCTGAATCGTATAAGAAGGATTCACAGCCCCATTAATGGCCAGGCTATCCTTATACCATTGGTAGACCAGGGGCTCACTCCCTGTTGCAACAACGGTGAAAGTAACGTCTTCTCCCTCATCTACAGTTTGATCTTCGGGTTGAACTGTAATTTCTGGCGCGTCCAGCTCTTGAGTATAGTCACGGTAGTCCAGCTCTTGGGGTAATAGAACACCTTTGAAAACTCGAATACGATCCACATATCCGGTCGAGGGAGCATGTCCAGAGCATTCACTGCCGATGCAGCCCAACAGCTCTTGCTGGTGAGATGAAAAGCTGACACCTCTATTATAGTTTCGTTCACCTTTAAGCTCACCATCTACATAGGTGTATATTTTTTGAGCTGAATAATCATATGCACAAGCTATATGGTGCCACTTGCCATCTTCAGGAATAGGGACACCAGTGTCGATGTCTTCTATTCCCATTGTCGTAAGGTAAACAGTCATGTTCGAGCTGACTGCAAATGCAATTCGCGGCACTCCGCCTTGGGGAGAACCCAAGATTTGCAAAAAAACCTGTTTTGATGATTTTCTTTCAAAGCCTTTGATCCAAGCTTCCATGGAAAAGCTCGGGTCTGACTGATCTTCAAATGTCAGTTTTTCCGTCGGAAAACCAATCCTCTGAATAGCAGCACCCGAGCTGGTACTGTTATCAATATAAAGGGAGTGATCGTTCTCAGAGCCAGGCCAATTTTGGTCTCTGGCCGGTGTAGAGTTGGACCAACTTACCGGACTGGAACCATCTACAAAGCTGCCCTCACTGTAAAGAGGAACGCTCTGGGAACCGGCACTTGAAAAAGGAAGCATGGTAGAGTTAAAGTCGTAAGCCAAAATTGTATTTTCTGTAGCCTGCTTGGGATTGATTGGGTCTGAATCTAACTCCGAAGCGGCTAAAAGCCCCTTGTGCAAACGCATGCGGTCCATTTTCCCGCGGAATGGGCTGGAGCCAGTTTCAGCTGCACCAATAGAGATGGAGTCGCTTCTGTAGTTAACAGGGAAAGCAGTTGATGGGACCATGCCTGCAAGGACACCATCTTGATAGAAATGAAACCCGACACCAGGTTCCCATGCACATGCTAAATGAACCCACTCCCCTCTTGGGACAAGAATGAAAGAATCTACATCTACAACAGTTAGAAAAGTGGCCTGAAAATAATCTCTGCCGCTGCCAAAGCCGAATTTAACCGTTCCACCCAAGCGAATTAAATCTCTGTAGCCGGTGCTATCAGGATGCATCCAAACCCAGGATTCCCATGTAAAGCCCTCAGCAAGGTCCACAGGATCAGCTTCGAACTGTCCCAACAGCCAGTTAGAACCTTGCAGTAGCGCTGCATAATCTCCCTGCTTTCCAGAAGGCGACTCTGTTGAGAAATAGCGAGTATCTTCTGAAACGCTCTCACCCAGGTCGGCAACAATCCCGTTCACGCTGTCTGTGGTCATATTGCCCGTGCCTTCATTAAGCTGAAAGTCGAGCATTAGCTCAAGACCACTGCCAGTAATTACTTTTATATAGGCAGGCTCGCTTGAGACAGAACCCTTTGAGTTGCTCACCACCAAAGTATAAGCTCCCGAATCTGACACTGTTGCATTGTTTATAGTGTAAGACAAACTGTTAGCGTTCTTTAAGTTCACACCGTTTCGCTGCCATTGATAGTCGAAAGGCTCAGTGCCAGCAACTGAAGCAGTTAAGAAAGCGGACTCCCCTTCTCTTATCGTTTGGCTCAGAGGTTGTGACAATATTGAAGGCGGAATAATAGAAGACGCAATGCTCACAACTTTGGTAATTGTTTTGCTTACCCCATCTTCCTCATAAGTTGCACTGATGCTTACTTCCCCTTCAGCTATCGCTGTAAGAAGCCCGCTACTATCAATAGTTGCATACTGAGTGGGTGAAGCGGACCAATCTGGAGTGACCTTCTTTGAGTCGCCATCATTATAGTTGGCTGTACAAGTATAGAGAGCCGTTTTGCCTTCAACTACCGTCGAGTTACCTGAAATAGTGATAGATGAGAGCTCTAGCTGGAAGTTTACTATTAAGTTCAACTTTTCGCTGGTAACACTGCCAGCCCTGTTAGTGGCTATAACAGTATAACTGCCAGCGTGGGAAGGAGCCAGCTTGGTGATAGTATATCTTGTGCTGGTTGCCCCAGATAAAGCTGTGCCATCTTTATACCATTGGTACCTGATGGGCACTGAACCCGTTGATGTAACAGACAAGGTGACAGTATCTCCAGCATCCAATTCCAATTCTCCATCTTCGCCAGGTGAAATGCTGCTCAGCGTGGGTGGCTCAATAACACCACCATCATCGCTGCCTGGACTACCACCTGCAGTAGCGCTGGGCTTCCAGTTTTCAGGAGTGCTCCAGAGCGGTTCTGGCGCTTCGAAATCCACAACGTTTAAAGAATACCCTTTCTGGTCTGTTTCCGGATACCATTCATTGGAGTATGTATAAGAAAGGATGTGCTCACCCTTAGGTGATTGCAGGGTGATGCTTTCTCCTTTTCTGGCCAGGTTTCCTGAATATTTTTCCAAGAGAGTAATCCCATTAGTATCATACAAAGTTGAAAATGCCTGCAGGTTTTTGGCAAGCACCAGATATTCCCCTGCCTCCAAGATAAGTTTTGGGAAGGTGTAGTTAATACCTTCGGTGAAAGCAAATCCTTCCATTTTCAAAATGCCGCGCCCTGTGTTCTGGAGCTCAATCCAGGCAAAGTCATCCCTGCTCCATCCTTCTTCCGCTGCCCATTCAGGAGTTTCGGGCGCGTACATCATTTCTGTAACCTTCAGGTCAGTGTCTTCGGAAAAAACTGTAAAATCAGCAATGGAAATAGCGCTCCACTCGCCTTCTTCACTGAGAGAGCGTGCTTTTACAACGCTTCCAGGAGAAACAATCAACACTCCTTCAGAGGCACTGCCTGAAAAGCCACCCAATGCCTTCAGCTCCAGGTCAAAATAAAGATCGTCACTATCCAGACTGCTTTGATGAACTTCAACTGAGATGGTATTAGTACCATCAACCAGATATTTGCTATCTATTTGCCAGGAAGTGTACTCATCTTCAGCATCACCAGATATGTCAGTCTCCGCCAAAAGGTCTGGCGTTAAATAGGCAAAAGGCATATTTTGGTCCACAACGCGATAGCCATTGAGGTAGACAACGGCGCCATCATCACAGTTAAGCTCCAGAAGCAACTCAGGAATCGTGATAGCTGAGAACACTTCAAAGCGTTTGGAAAAATAGGCTGTTATTAATGGGCCAGAACCGTCTGCTTTCTGGCTACTAATTTCTGTCTCTACTGGTCTCTCACCAAACCCAAATCGTGCTCTCCCCTGTTTCCAACCAGCATGAGAGTGGCCTGGCTGGTACCAGTAAAAAATCCCTTCCCGTTCTGGTGTATCCCCCAGGTCGTAGTAGTCCCACTCACTACTTTTATCTACAAGTATTCTTTCTTCAGAGAAAGAAGGCTCCAGTTTTAGAGCAGCTTCACTCAGTTTTCCACCAAGGAGACGGGGATCACTTCCATCCGTTGTATAATAAACAGTTCCACCCCCTGCCAGGTAAATCTGGGTATCCTGCAAAAGCTCTCCCTCTGATTGAGAAAAAACGGGAATTGCCACCTTAGGGTACCATCCGCGGTTCTTCAGATGAGAAGTTAAGTAGCCTGTGCGTAATGAAAGAAAACTATTCCTGAC
>JAGVTF010000132.1 GCA_019136955.1 Verrucomicrobiota bacterium | reverse complement strand
AGATTGGAAATATAAAGCGGGGCAAAAAGAACCATGCGCCTGCCATAGATGGATTCCTTCACAAATCGGGCCGTATGGAAAAGCTCTTCCAGGAGCTCGGGCTCAGTAACCAGTGAGAGCGTGGCGACATCCTCCATGGAAAGGCCTTTGAGCTCGCGAGCCTTTGAGAGGATATCGAGCACTTCGGCCGAATCGGGAGTGTGCGCCTTGGCGAGGGTATCAGCGATGAACTGGTCATCAATGAAATATCCGGTTGTCGCTGCTGTTTTTATTTTCATTTTTTAAGTTTGGGAAGCAAGTTTTGGGATGAACAGCACAGAATAAGCCGGTAGTACCCTGACAGAGGTTTCGTATGGAACGGTTTGATTCCGTGGATGTTCATCACCGTGGTTTTTTATAATTAGTCTATTGTTTAGGTTTCTTTGCTGAGGGCGCTCTTCACAGTGGTCCCTGGAAGGTTACCGATCTTTCCTGTTAGTTCTCCCACCTCATCCGTGGTGGCGTCGACGACCAGAGTGATGACGCAGCAATTGCGGTTATGGTAGGGAATGCCGGTTCTGGCGATAACAATATGGCCGAACTGCGAGAGGAGCTGATTGACTTTTTCAGCGCTTTTTTGCCGATCATCAATGACGATTCCAATAAAGCCGATTCGTTTTTTCATTTTGAAATGGAGTGCAAAAACCCTCTGAACTGCCAAAAGGCAGCACAGAGGGTCTATTAAGCGTATTGCTGTAGTTCATGGTATCCCTTGAGTCAGAGCGCAAGCGCTCCTTGGCTTAGGATTTTTTTTGTGTTTAGCGTTTGTACTCGCTGTAAGTTGTATATTCCGTATGGAAGAGGCTGTGAGCTCTATTGCCCAGCGGTTCGCCAATATACTCTTCATACAAGGCCTTCAGAGAAGGGTTCTCGTGTGAATAGCGAATGGCACAATCGCGGTCATCTTCATAGAGGCCGGCAGCACGGGCTGCGCGAATCTCGTTGGTGATGCCATAGGGCTGGCCTCCACCGCCGATGCAGCCGCCCGGGCAGGCCATCACCTCGATGAAGTGATAAGGAGGCTCTTCGCCTTTGCGCTTGGCTTCCACCACGCGGTTGAGGACATACTCCACGTTACCGATCCCGTGGGCTACGGCCACTTTGACCGTTTTGCCCTGGACTTGAATGGCACCTTCTTTGACGCCATCAAAGCCGCGGACGTTGTCAAACTCGATGTTGGCAAGCTTGCCGCCGGTGATCGCATAATAAGCGGTACGAAGGGCTGCTTCCATGACACCGCCGGTGACACCGAAGATGGTGCCGGCGCCGGTGTACTCACCCAAAACGCTGTCAGCGTCTTCACCCACCAGTGCATCGAAATCGATGCCCGACTGTTTGATCATGCGGGCCAGCTCACGCGTGGTGATGACAATATCCACATCCTGGCAGCCGGAGGAATACATCTCCTTGGAGCGTGTGATTTCATGTTTCTTAGCCGTACAGGGCATGATGGAGACGACGAAGATTTTCTCCGGATCGTGTCTTCTCTTCTTGGCGTAGAAGGTCTTGGCCAGGGCCCCGACGATCTGGTGAGGCGATTTGCACGATGAGAAGTGCGGTACGACGTCGTGGTGATATTTCTCCATGAAATCGACCCAGGCAGGGCAGCAGCTCGTGATGAGCGGCAGCTGGTCCGGCTCTTTGGTGAAGCGGTGGACGAACTCAGTGCCTTCTTCCACAATGGTGACGTCTGCACCGAAGTTGGTATCAAAGACCGAGTCAAAGCCCAGGCGGCGGAATGCAGCGTAGAGCTTGCGGGTCAGGTTCGTGCCGGAGGGGTAACCCAGGATATCGCCAATGGCTACACGGACTGCCGGAGCAATCTGGACGACACAATGGAGATTAGGGTTCTGGAGCGCCTCCCAAACCTTGGGGGTATCATCATGCTCAACGATGGCGCCTGTGGGGCAGTGAGCGGAGCACTGACCGCAGCGAATACAGGGAGATTCTTCCAGAGTGATTTCACCGGCAGGGGCGACACGCGCATCAATGCCACGCTCAAGGAAGCTCAGCGCCCAGACGTTCTGCATGATCTGACAGACGTCTACGCATCGGCCGCAGAGAATACACTTGCGGCGGTCCACGGCGATGGCACCCGTTGAATCATCATAGGGCACCTTGGGCTCAATCTGGGGGAAGGACTCGCGAAGGATGCCGAAATCGGCAGCCAGTTGCTGGAGTTCGCAGGTATGGTTGCGTGTACAGGTCAGGCACTCATTGGGATGCTTGGAGAGGAGCAGCTCAATCACGGTGCGGCGGATTTCAACAATTTCCGCATCGTGCGTGGTGATGTCCATATCCTTCTCAATGGGAGTGCAGCATGCGCGCAACATCTTGTTCATTCCCTTGGCCTTGACAATACAGATACCACATGAGGATCTGGATTGGAGGTCGGGATGAGCGCAGAGGGTGGGAATTTTGACCTGAACCTTTTTTGCCGCTTCCAGGATGGTCGTCCCTACAGGAACTTTGACCGTTATACCGTTAATTCTTGCAGTAATCATGCTTACTTTCTTACTATTGCGTTAAACTTGCAGACTTCATAACAGGTGCCGCACTTAATACATTTGACCTGGTCAACGACGTATCCCTCTTCGCGGGAGCCGGAAATGGCACCGACAGGGCAGTTGACTACGCAGAGTTTGCACTTCTTGCATTTGGCTTGATCGATGGAGTATTGAACCATCTTGGTGCACTTACCTGCACGGCATTTTTTGTCTTGAACGTGCTGTCTGTACTCTTCAGCAAAGTACTTCATGGTGGACATCACCGGATTGGGTGCTGTCTGGCCCAGGGCGCAAAGAGAAGCTTTTTGCATACCTTCAGCAATACGTTTCATTTTTTCCAAATCGGCTTCGACCCCTTTGCCTTCGGCAATTCGGTCAATAATCTTCAGCATTTGATAGCCACCGATCCTGCAGGGGGCGCACTTGCCGCACGATTCTTCCACGCAGAAGCGCAGGTAGAATCTGGGAATATCGACCATGCAATCATCTTCATCCATGACGATCAAACCGCCGGAGCCCATGATGGAGCCGACTTCTGCCAAGTGTTCATAGCTGACAGGGGTATTAATCAGATGCTCGGGGATGACTCCGCCAGAGGGACCGCCCGTCTGGACAGCCATCAGCTTTTGACCTCCCAAAACACCGCCTGCGATACCGTAGACGATTTCGGAAATGGTCATACCCATGGGGATTTCAATAAGGCCGGAGTTTTTGACCTTGCCCGTAATGGCGAAGACCTTGGTACCCTTGGATTTTTCGGTACCGATCCTGGCCAGCCACTCGCCACCACGGTTGATGATCTGGGCGATGGCTGCAAGGGTTTCCACGTTGTTGATAATGGTCGGGTGGTTCCAGAGTCCTTTATCAGCGGGGAAGGGAGGACGGGAGCGGGGCATACCGCGCTTGCCTTCAATTGATTCGATAAGAGCCGTCTCCTCACCACAAACAAAGGCTCCTGCACCGAGGCGGACTTCCAGCTCGTAGCTGAAATCTGAGCCCAGAATGTTTTCGCCGAGCAATCCGCGCTCATAAGCCTGAGCAATGGCCTTTTCAATGCGCTTGATTGCCAGGGGGTACTCCGCACGGATATAGAAGAAGCCGCGCTGAGCGCCGATGGCATAACCTGCCAGAATCATACCCTCAACAATAGCGTGTGGGTCACCTTCCAGGATACTGCGGTCCATGTAAGCGCCCGGGTCGCCTTCGTCACCATTGCAGACCACGAAACGGGTTTCATCGAGAGAGTTACGTGCAAAGGACCACTTCATCCAGGTGGGGAAGCCTGCACCGCCGCGGCCGCGCAGTCCGCTCTTTTTCATTTCCTCGATCACCTTTTCGGGGGTCATCTCGGTGAGCGCCTTGGCCAGAGCGCAGTAGCCCTCATGGGCCATGTATTCATCAATGCTCTCAGGATCAATGACGCCGCAATTACGCAGGACGATACGGAGCTGGCATTTATCGGGGGTGTATTTGAATTCATCTACTGAGCCCTCACCCATGAGAGTGGCTTTGAGGAACTTTTCGATGTCCGATTCTTGAAGGTTGGCATAGATTACCTCGTTGGTTAAGTCTTTAATGACGTAACCCTTATCATAGATGCCCAGATCGGAGGCTCTGACGGCCTGGATGGAATCTTCGATACCCAGGTCACGGGCGACCTTCAAGAAAAGAATCTGGAAGTCGCGTGTTTTATCTTGGGTAAGGGAAGTATCACGTAATAAAAATATAGTTTGTTTACTCATAGTTTTTCCTGGATTCCTACCTGTTCATGGGCATTTCAAAAATAGCGTCATCCACCAGGCGGCCATGGGCCAGGTGTTCCTGGATAATTTCCTGGGCGATATTTTTGTCTACTTTACCGTAAGTCACGGTGGGCAAACCACCGGCCGATACCTCCACCAGGGGCTCTGCATAGCACATGCCGATGCAACCGCATTTGGTGATGTCGATTTTGATGCCCAGCCGTTTGGTTTCTTCTACAAACACATTAAAAGTATCCTGGGCTCCAGCTGCAACTCCACAGGTGCTGATGCCGACTTTTACATAGTCCCCCTTGGGGGCAGTGGCTTTGCAGGCATTGAGAATGTCTTCTTTAGTCAGTTTTTTCGTTTTCATTTCTTCTCATTTTCTCCTGATTTGCTGTATTTCGCGATGATTTCTGCCACCTGCTTGCGCGGTATCTTGGCATATACTTTGTCACCTTCCTCTTCGTTTACGGTCAAGACCGGTGCCAGACCACAACAGCCGAGGCAGCGGACCACATCCATCTGGTAGAGACCATCGGAGGTGGTTTGGCCTTCTTTGACGCCCAGGAGAGATTCAATTTCTTCAATCAGCTCCGGCGCACCTTTGAGGTAACAGGCCGTGCCCATGCAAACACTGATTCTATGTTTGCCCGGGGGGGTCAGTTTGAAGTAGTTGTAGAAGGTGACCACTTCGTAAATACGCGCCAGCGGCACATCGAGTTCGTGTGCCAGTTTGCGCGCCACATCGCGCGGTACATAACCGTAGTGGTCCTGTACATCATGCAAAGCCATAATCAGGCTGCCTTTTTTATCACGCCACTTGTCTGCCAGGTCAGCTATCATTTGATCCTGGGTTTCAGCCGGATTATCGGCTTTTGTCAACGTTTTTTTTCCCATACTATTTCTCTGTCAGAGAGGTTATTATATGTTTTTTTTAACAAATAAAGCCTTGTTATACAGCAACACACCATACCTATGCAGTATGCGCTAAACATACAGTTTTTCTTCTGGATTTGTCTGGCTTTTATCCTTGTACAAATCCATGTATGAACTACCTGTGGGATACTTTACAGAAGAGATTCCTTTGAGACAAGATATTTTTTAGAAAAAAGAAGGGAACAAAAAATAACACCTTTCCCGTTGATAGAAAAGGTGTTGCGATGAAATAGAGATTAAGGTGCGCTCTCCGGCCTTGCCATAATTATGAGAAAATCTGACTCCTTACTTTTCTTTTCCGGCAATTACGGAGGAGATATTCCCTTTCTGAAAGTCTTCCCACATCGGGGACATCTGGCGCAGGCGCTCTACGATTTTAGTGAAAGAGGTGACAACATATTCGATCTGTTCAAAGGTATTATCCTTGCCCAGGCTGAAAATGATATTTCCTTGAGCCAGAGTGATATGCAGGCCAATAGCGGTTAGAGTTGGTGAAGACTTCAGGTTTTTACTCACGCAACTGGAGCCACTGGCCACAGCGATGCCTGCTGCATTGCAGAGCAGTAGCTGGCCCTCACCCTCAATAAACTCGGTGCTGACATTGAGGTTGGCTGGATGGCGGCTTTCGCCTGGCCGGGGACCGTTGAGCTGGATATAACTGATTGATTCAGAGAGTCCTTTCCAGAGTTTTTCTTGGAGAGCCTTTACGCGGGAAGCTCTCTTTTCCCGTTCCGTCTCAGCCAGTTCCATGGCCAGACCGCCACCGACAATGGCAGGGATATTCTCGGTGCCGCTGCGGCGGTTATTCTCCTGTATTCCGCCATGGATAATGCCATTGATGCGGGCTTTACGGTTTTTATGGAGTACGCCGACGCCTTTGGGGCCATAGAAACGGTGGGGAGAGATACTGACCAGGCTGGCATTCATCTCCTCAACGTTAATCGGGAGCCAGCCGGCGCTGAAGGTGGCATCGATAAAGTACTGGACCTTGTGTTCCTGGGCGATGGTTCCAATCTGGGCCACAGGCTGAATCGTCCCGATATCATGGTTGGCGTAATGGGTGGCAATCAGGATTGTCTCGGGCGTGATGGCTGCCTGAATATCTGCCGGGTCGATGAAACCCTCTGAATTGACAGGCACACGGGTAGCGCTGAAGCCGTGGCGCTCCAGGAATGCAACTGAGTTTTCCACAGAGGGGTGCTCGGCTGTAGAGATAATGATATGCCGGCCCTTGTGCTGAAGGGCATAGGCGCTGCCTTTGACAGCCAGGTTATTGGCTTCAGTGCCGCATGAAGTGAAAATAACTCCTTCTGGGTCAGAGGATTGAATCGCCTCGGAGAATTGTTTGCGTGCCTGGTCCAGTGCAGCCCTGGCGCGCAGTCCCTGCTCGTGCATTGCAGAAGCATTCCCATAGTACTGGCTGAACCAGGGTAGCATCGCCTCGTAAACTTCGGGCAGGACCGGGGTGGAGGATTGACTGTCCAGGTAAACCTTTGTCATGCGCTGTGGCTGTTTGTGGCTACCATGGCAGCCTTTTCCGGGTGGCGTTTGAGGTAATCTTCCAGTGCGGCTTTGATCGCCTCCTCAGCCAGGACAGAGCAATGGATTTTGACCGGCGGCAGGCCTCCCAGTGCATCTACCACGTTTTTATTGGTGACCTTCAGAGCTTCTTCGATTGTTTTGCCTTTAACCAGTTCGGTGGCCATGCTGGAGCTGGCGATTGCCGAGCCGCAACCGAAAGTCTTAAAGCGAGCGTCAGAGATTCTGCCGTCATCGCTTATTTTCAGGCTAATTTTCATGATATCACCGCAAGCGGCAGCGCCGACCTCTCCGATTCCGTCTGCGTCTTCCAAGTCGCCCATATTGCGAGGATTCAAGAAGTGATCCATCACGATTGGATTATAAGGATTATATTCTTCAGCCATAATATTCTCTGTTTGAAAAAGCGTATCTTGATTCGGACATCA
>JAGVTF010000164.1 GCA_019136955.1 Verrucomicrobiota bacterium | reverse complement strand
TTTGTCTCTGCCATCGAGAATGCGGGGCTGTAGGAAACTCCCTTCCTGTTTGCTGTTTATCATTTTTCTGTCCCCAATCCTTTCTGTTAATTGTTCCCCCTGAAACTCGTAAGGAGCGATTTTAGTACTGTCTCCAAGTAAAGTCAACCTCCGGTTCAAAAAAACGAAAAACACGATTAAACCAATCGTGCCTGCGGAGAGCCGCCTCCAAAGGCCGCTCATTTTTTGGGAGCGGGGAGAAAACAAGAAAACCGCCGGAGGGTTTGAAGGCTCAGGCGGTTTTTGTGCAATCAGCTTTTCCTAGTTTCTTTTGGGGCGCAGGAGGATCGCTTTCTTATTGGTCCCCTCCACTTCGACGCTGTAGGTTTCGACCTTTTCATCATCCTTCAACGCGTTGTGGACAATGTAGCGGTCAAAAGCGTTCATCGGCTCCAGCTCGACGATATCGCCCCAGCGGCGGACCTTCTCCGCGGCCTCTTTGGCCTTGCGGGTCAATTCATCGCGCGCATTGAGCCGGTAGTTGGAGACATCCAGAAGCACCTTGGGTGCATCGGGCTGAGTGTTGAAAATGATCCGGTTTGTCAAATATTGAAGCGCTACCAGGGCCTGCCCCTTGCGGCCAATCAGCCGGCCAGGGTCATCGGTCTTGATCTCCAGCAGCGGCCCCTCTTCCAGGAAGTGCTCTTCAACCTCACAGTCAAATCCAAGACCTTTGAGGATGGTTTGTACAATCACTTTGGGTTCATCAGTCATAGTTGTTTTCTGTTGGTGGTAAAAGTTTTATTTTTTCTTTTTCGGGCGGTTTTTTCCTCTTAAGGCACGCTGCCCGATAACGCCTTTGGTGACGGGGACGCTTGTGGGTGTCCCCGCTGTTGCCGCTGCAGCCGCCGGGTCTTTCATCCGCGTGAGCTTGGTCTGCGCAACCGTGAAAAGGTTCTGGACGGTCCAGTATAGGGAGAGCCCCGAGGGGAGATTATAGCAGAAGAAGATGAACATGAGCGGCATGAAGCGGAACATCTTCTGTTGGACCGGGTCCATCCCCGGCGAGGGCGGCGTCTGCGAGGTCTGCCAGAGCATCGAAGCGCCCATCAGGAGCGGCAGCGGGTTGAGCGGGAAGCCGAGGCCGGGAATCACGAAAATCGTATCGGGAATGGAGAGGTCCGCCGCCCAGAGGAAGCCCGCCCCGCGCAGCTCAATGGCGCTCATCAGCATCTTGTAAAAGCCGATGAAGACCGGTATCTGGATAAAAATCGGCCAGCAGCCCCCCATCGGGTTGACCTTGTTCTGCTTCATGAACTCCATGAGCTTCTGGTTCATCTTTTTGGCGTCATCCTTGTACTTTTCGCGCAGAGCGTTCATCTCCGGCTGCAATTGACTCATCCGCTTCATGGAGCGGGTGCTGGCAGCGGTCAGTGGCCAGAAGAGCAGCTTGATGATGACGGTAATGATGATGATGGCCAGACCATAGCCGACATGCAGCAGCGAGTTCACCTGGTTCATCCCCAAAAGAAGCATCTTGGAGAAGAACCCAAAAAAGCCATTGAACCCCATCACGAGGTCCAGATCATTGCTGATACCCAGCTTGGAGAGAGTCCGGTATTCCTTGGGACCGGCATAGACATCGTAGTCATAGGAGAGCGTCGCGCCCGGAGCCAGCAGCGACTCGGGGTAAAGCAGCGAAGCCTGGAAACCTTTCTGGGGACCCTTGTTCTGAAATATTTCGGATTCCAGCCGCAGCGGCGTCTCCAGGACGGCCACGCGTGAGCCTCCACCCTCGGGGACCATCGCAATCGTGAAAAAGCGGTTGGCGCTGCTCACCCACATCACGTTGGTTGCGCCGTCGCCGCCGGTATAGAGGGTCCGCCGCTCATTGACCGAGCAACCCATCGTCCGGTTGGCAAACCAGCTCTCACCGACCGTCTGCAACTTCTCCCCGTTATACCAGGAGACGTTCATCAGGTCGCGCCGGTCATTGGGGCTCATCGGCGTGGCCGTACCGGTCACCAACTCCAGAGAAGGCAACTGGGCCGGAGCCTCCCCCGTATTGGAGAGGGAGAGATTGACCTTAAAGAGGTAGTTCTCCGAGAGGGAAACGGTCTTGGTGAGCAGGACGCCATTGGTCAGCAAGGTGCTGGCCTGCAGTGTCCGGTCATCTTTGCGCTCCAGTTGATAGGACTGGTTGATGAGGTTCGTATCGCCCAGGACGGTCAGGAGCGGAATGGCGACCCCTTCATTGAGGACGATGCTCTCAACGTCATTGGGGGCATTCTTTTTGGAGTGGCGGCTGATGGCTGCCGGATAGTGCTTGAGCTTAATCCGGCTCAACCCGCCGCCGCGGCTGCTGAAGAGATACTGGGCCACCTCGTTTTCCAGGGTGAGGAATTGCTCGGTTTGGCCTTCGGGCAGGGAGAGCGTTCGCGCCAGCTCGGCCGCTGCACTTGCGGCGGCTCTCTGAGTCGCCACGGCGGAAGAGGGCTGGAAAGCCTCAAGACCATTGGTGGAAACGGCACCGGCGCCGGGGGTACCCGCATCGGCAGGCTGCTGGAGCTCTTGTGCCTGCACTTGCGCCTGCTGAATCGCTTCCTTTTCCTCCTGGGTCAGAGGAGTGGGCGGATAGAGTTTATTGGTGAGGGGGAACCAGACCCCGAACAAAAAGCCCAGAGCCACCAGGAGGATTAAAAATGCTTTACGATCCATTAAATACTTTTTTAGTTATCTCTTACTGTCTTACCGCGCTGCGCCACGAGTGCGTTATTCAAGGTTGGGGGCGCTCCCTGGCCGGCACCGGCAGTTGCCCGGCACCGGGTCATACCCCCCCTCATGCCAGGGGTGGCAGCGCGCAATCCGCAACAGGGAAAGCCAGCCGCCTCTCAAGGCGCCATGCTTGCAAATCGCCTCTTTTGCATACTCCGAGCAGGAGGGATAGTAGCGGCAGCGGGCATAAGGGCCCAAAAGCGCCGACTTCATCGGAGAGAATACCCACCGATAAAGATATAGCGGCACAAGCGCCACAGCCTTCAAGAGTCTGCTCCAGAAACCCATAAGCCCGTCTTCCTCAAAAAAAATCTGAACTCCCTCTCCAGGTCCGCCAGCTTTTTGCCCAAGAGCGCCTTGCGCGCGATCATTATCAGCGTGAGCTGCTCCGGGAACTGATGCTGATGCAGCCTGTAAGCCTCCCGCAAAAGCCGCTTTACTCGGTTGCGTTGCACCGCTTTACCGATTCTTTTGCTGGCGATGACCGCATACTTGCCCAAGACCCCCTGCGGTTCAATTCTCCAATTCGCTATGAAGTAACGCGTAACAAAACGCTCTCCGTTTTGCTTAATATCCTCGAAATCCCGTTGGATTTTCAGGACACGCTCGCGCGGCAGTCTAAAGCCAAGCCGTTGTGAAGAGGGCAATCCCACCAGGGCACCCATTCATAAAACACCCCTTATCCTCGCTCTCAGGCTGGGAAAAGGGGCGCTGCTCATTCATCGACCTAAACTGGGGTCAGCTTCGCGCGCCCCTTACGGCGGCGGCTGGAAAGAACGCCCCGGCCGCCCCTGGTAGCCATGCGGCTACGGAAACCATGCTGACGTACACGTCTAATCTTGGAAGGTTGATACTGTCTTTTCATCTCTTAAATTACTGTTACTCCATACAAGCGTGATTCTTAAGGTATATGAATACTCACGCTGCATCCCCGGGGCTACCCCTCAAGGGCGGCCAGAGAGCTTACTCTTCTCCCACTCTCATGTCAAGGAATTCTAAAACTGTTTTCCATCTTTTATCTCTCGCCGCTTCGCGATAAGTCTTCCGGGGTTGCTTAATTTTTGCAACGAGGCTACATTCTGGGCCTGTATGAAATGCTGTTTTCAATTCATTCACTTCCCGGCAGCCAGAGCATTGAGCCTCTGTGCCCTCTTTTTCTTCGTCCCCCTGGTCAATGCAGAAACCCGGGAGCCAGAAATAACCACTACGCCCAATACAACTGCTGCATCCACCACGCCCAATACGGTCAATACGACCGCTCCGGAAAAAGAGACCCCCAAAACCGACTGGGCAGAGGCCGCCGATAAAGCCACCGGCTCGCTCCTCAAAGAGTTCTGGAACCGCTCCGGCCACTACTTCAATGACGAAAACGGCGGCTCCACACGCTTCAACTACTGGCCGCAAGCCCATGCCATGGATGTGATTATCGATGCCTGGCTCCGCACCAAAGACTCCAAATACAGCGACTACTTCGAACCATGGTACCACGGCATCCGCAAAAAAAACGGAAACCGCTACTGGAATATCTTCTTCGACGACATGGAGTGGATCGCCCTCACCTTCCTGCGCCTCCATGAAGCCACCGGCGAAGCGCGATACCTGGAAAGCGCCCGCAAGCTCTGGGAGCACATCCAAAAAGCGTGGGACCCCGAAAACGGCGGCCTCGCCTGGAAAGCAGACCATCTCTGGAGCAAAAACGCCTGCTCCAACGGCCCGGGCAGTATCCTCGCCAGCCGGCTCTATCAAATCAGCCGCGATGAAAAAGAACTTGAATGGGCCAAGAAAATCTATCAGTGGGAAAAAGACCATCTCTTTGACCCGGAGACCGGCGCCATCACCGACCACTATAACGAACGGACAAAACGCAAAGCCGGCGTCCCGCTCAGCTACAATCAGGGAACCTTCCTCGGCGCCGCCTTCGAGCTCTACCAGATCACCGGTGAGGCGGGCTACCTGAGAGACGCGGAAAAAGCGGCCACCTTCACCATCACCAGCCGGAGCACGCTCGACCGCCGCAACGGCATCCTGCGGGATGAGGGGCGCGGCGATGGCGGCCTCTTCAAAGGTATCTTTTTCCGCTACTTCCTCCTGCTCATGCAGGAAAAGGCGCTCAAGCCCGAGCTCCGCGACCAGTACCGCCAGTTCCTCTACCACAATGCCGAAGTGCTCTGGAGCCGCGGCGTCGACCCGGAACTCCTCCTCTTCTCCCCCGCCTGGGCCAGACCACCAGGCCCAACCACCCAACTGACCTCCCAGACCAGCGCCTGCATGCTCCTGGAAGCCATCGCCTCCTACGAAAAAACGATCAGAGAATCGTTCCAAACCGACAGTATCCAGATTGCCAGGACGAAACTCGCACAGTGGTTCAATACGCACCGAATAGCGATAGTGCAGCGGGAACAGTCGTAACTTCTGAAATAAGCAACTTGTGGCAAACCGCATTAGTCAAAGGGTTGTCCCTTCAGCCTAAATCAATCCCTGTGCGGGTTCAAAGCGTCTCCGCACTATCATAGTCTTTGCGGTAGCGGACACCCGCTTTCAAGAGCATCATCCGAAGTTTTTCCGAATTAGTGGGGATGCGTAACTTTTTGACAACTTTCATGTTCTGGCCTAAGTACTCATAGACACACCACTGATTAGTCGGTGTCGGTTGCCAGTATTCCTTGACAATATTTAATACATCCGGGTGTTCATGGCCTCTTTTCTCAACTGCACCAATTAAGGCCATGGGATGGGGCCCCGATGCTTCCATCTCGACCCGATAGAGGTGGATAGGTGTGCCGTCGTAGTCCCGTTGTGTCTTTAAGTATTTCACACAATCTGCTCCATTTCGCCCAGCAAATAGAGCACAGCGGCGTGACACCAACCCATTTGGCCGGTACTGCTCAAATACATCCTCGATCCAAGCTTTATTTTCTGGAACTTGGCGATCTTCGCCTGAAATCACGTCTCCAAGGTCGTATTCCTCGGTGGATGCATGGTAGAGCGTCACTCTAGCCCCCTCCTGCTCATGAATTGCCTCGCACGTCAACTGGGCGTTTGTGTCTGATGTTGTATTGTTCTTGATTTCGTCAGACTCCTTCGTTACTAAGGAGCCCTCGTCTTTGTTCTTATTGTTCATAATTTTAATGTTCCGTTAATTCACTGACTTTGTTTCGGGCAATCTCCAATTTCGCCAAGATGCTTGGGTGAGCGGTTTCCCGACTCAGTGCAAGATTCACCAGCGAGTCTGTATTAAGACACTTCAAAACATCATGAAACTAACCTAGAACGTTCCATACTATAGCATAAATATGATCAAACACAAGTAAAATATTAATTATATTTTTATAAATTTACATCTGTGATTTTTTTAAGAATATGAACACTGAAAAGGGAATATGAAAAAAGAATAGGAAGTGGTAAGTGGCAGCCCCGCAGGGAATTGAACCCCGATCTACGGTTTAGGAAACCGCTGCTCTATCCATTTGAGCTACGGGACCCCACTTTCCACAACCTCCCAAAAGAAGGCTTGTCCTTTACTCTAGCCCCAAACCCGCCCCCAATGCAAGCCCGGAATCAAAAGCACCTCATTACAGTAGGCAGCGGCAGAATATTGAGTCTGTTCGTCCTTTTTAGGAAGTCTGGGCTTCTCTTCTGTGTTAGCTGGTGGCGTCCAGGTAGGATTGGAGGAGGATGGCGGCGGCCATTTTATCGACTTTTTCTTTGCGTTGGCCGCGGCGCACATTGCCCTGTATCAGGAGGCGGTTGGCTTCTGAAGAGGTCAGCCGTTCATCCCAGGTACGCACCGTTATTTCGGGCAGGCGCTCGCGCAGCAGCTCGATAAAGGCGCGGACCTTTTCGGCGGCCGGCCCGTAGGTCCCGTTCATATTGCGGGGCATCCCGACCAGAATCATCTCCACCTCTTTTTCGTGGACGATTTCCCCCAGAGACTTCCAAAAATCTTCCAGCGGCTCGGCCGGAATATACTTCAGCGGTTGGGCGATCATCCTGAGCTCATCGCTCAGCGCGATGCCCATCCGCACGGTACCGTGGTCTATAGCCAGTATTCGAGACATATTAAAATTCTTACGGGTCTGCCGTCTGCGCCTTCAGACCGGCTGGAGCGTGCGTTTGCGTTTACGCAGGCGGCGGCGCCGGTAGACAGCAAACGCCAGCAGGGCCAATCCAATAAAAAAGATGAACCCCAATAGCGGCATCAACAGAGAGAGGAGGCTCACCCCGAAGGCCGAAAACAGCTCCCCGGTGCTGAGCAGCCAGTTCCCCATCCCAAAAGTCGGAATCGAGATACCGGCGCGGGCCACCGTCTTGGCGCCATGAACCACCGAAGCGGCTCCACCGCCGGCCACGATCGCCAGAGTCCACTTCAAAAGCGGCGATATCTCCACAAAGACGGCCGCGGCCGCCACCGTCCCCGCGACCGCTGCGACCGGAGCGGTCATCACATCCAGAACGTGGTCCACCACAGGGATATAGTAAGCTACAACCTCCAAAACCGTGGCCGTACTG
>JAGVTF010000183.1 GCA_019136955.1 Verrucomicrobiota bacterium | reverse complement strand
GTTGAGCCCGAGCATCTTCTATTGGTTCTCTGCGAGCTCAAAGATAGCATCGTGCCGCCGTTGCTCAAGAACATGACCGTCGACGTGGCAGCCCTCAAGAGCAGTTTGCAGCGGGAGCTCTCGCGGCGCCACCGTGTTGAAGGCCAGAACGTCCAGGTTTATCTCTCCAGCACTCTCTCCAAGGCGCTGACCGCGGCACAAAACGAGGCGGCCAAGCTCAAAGATGAATATGTGAGCGCCGAGCATCTCCTCCTGGGGCTGGTGGAGACGGCGACCGGCAGCTTCCAGAAGCTTTTAAACATCCATGCGCTGGACCGTGAAAAAATCCTCAATGCCATGCTCAAGCTGCGCGGCAACCAGCGGGTGGTCGATGAAAACCCGGAAGAAAAATTCCAGGCATTGGAAAAATATGGAGTCGACCTGACGGCAGCGGCGCGGGACGGGAAGATCGACCCCGTGATTGGACGCGACGAGGAAATCCGCCGCGTCATGCAGATACTCACCCGACGCACGAAGAATAACCCGGTCCTGATTGGCGAGCCCGGGGTCGGCAAAACGGCAATCGTGGAGGGCATCGCCCGCCGTATCGTCAGCGGTGACGTGCCCGAGTCGCTCAAGAACAAGCGCCTGATCGCAATGGATCTGGGCTCCATGATCGCCGGTGCCAAGTATCGTGGCGAGTTCGAGGACCGTCTCAAAGCGTTCGTCAAAGAGGTCACCGCCAGCGAAGGGGAGATCATTCTCTTTATTGATGAGCTCCACACCTTGATGGGGGCCGGCGCCGCAGAGGGTGCGACCGACGCGGCCAACCTGCTCAAACCGCAACTGGCACGCGGCGAGCTCCGCTGCATCGGAGCCACCACCCTGGATGAATACCGCAAACATGTGGAAAAAGATGCCGCACTGGAGCGCCGCTTCCAGCCGATTGTCGTGCTGGAGCCCTCCGTCGAATCGACCATCGCGATTTTGCGCGGACTCAAAGAACGCTATGAAAACCATCACGGCGTCCGGATTCGCGATACGGCGCTGGTAGCCGCGGCGACTCTATCCCAGCGCTATATTTCGGACCGCTTCCTCCCCGATAAAGCGGTCGACCTGGTCGATGAAGCCGCCAGCCGATTACGGATGGAGCTCGACTCCATGCCGGTGGAGATCGATCAATTGGAGCGGCAAATCATGCAGTTGGAGATCGAGCAGACCGCTCTGAAGAAAGAATCCGACGCGGCATCCCAGGAGCGACTCCAAAAAATAGAAGCCGAGCTGGCGGAGCTCAAAGAACACTCGGGCCAGCTCAAAGCGCAATGGCAAAACGAAAAGGCGGCCATCAACGCCTTCAGTATCCTCGCCTCCAAACTCGAACAGGCAAAGCTCGAAGAAGAGCAGGCCCAGAGAATCGGCGACCTGAACCTGGCGGCCCAGATCAAATACGGAAAAATACCGGAACTGCAGACCAAAATCGAAGAGGCCCGCAAAGCCATCGAAGAAGAGCCGGGCACGCGCCTCCTCAATGAAGAGGTGACCGAAGAAGATATCGCGCAGGTGGTATCCGCCTGGACCCATATCCCCGTCTCCAAGATGCTCGAAGGCGAAAAACAGAAGCTCATCCAGATGGAAGACCGGCTGGCGCAGCGGGTGATCGGCCAGCGGGAGGCGATCGAAGCCGTATCCAATGCGGTGCGGCGCGCCCGAAGCGGATTGCAGGACCCCAACCGCCCCATCGGCTCCTTCATTTTCTTGGGACCGACCGGTGTCGGCAAAACCGAGCTGGCACGCGCGCTGGCCGAGTTCCTCTTTGACGATGAGCGGGCACTGACCCGAATCGATATGAGCGAGTACCAGGAGAAGTTCAACGTGCAACGGCTGGTCGGGGCACCGCCGGGCTACGTCGGTTACGAAGAAGGGGGCCAGCTCACCGAAGCGGTCCGGCGCAAACCGTACTGCGTCGTCCTCTTTGACGAACTGGAGAAGGCGCATCAAGATGTCTTCAACATCCTCCTACAGATGCTCGACGATGGACGGCTGACGGATGGCCAGGGCAGAACCGTCGATTTCACCAACACGATCGTGATCATGACGAGCAATATCGGCTCGCACCTGATCCAGGAGTTCTTCCAGCAGCCCAACCCTTCGGCCGCAGAGGTCGCGCTGATGGAGGGACGAGTGCTCGAGGAGCTCAAACAGCACTTCCGGCCCGAGTTCCTCAACCGCGTGGATGACTCCATCGTTTTCCACAGTCTGACCGAAGACCAGATCGCCGCCATTGTCGAGATTCAGTTGGGGAGAGTCTCCCGCAGGCTGGCCGACCAAAAGCTGCGGATTGAACTCACCGAGGCGGCCAAGCATCTATTGGCGCGCCGTGGCTGGGACCCGCAATGGGGAGCGCGTCCGCTCAAACGGGCTTTCCAGGAATATCTGCTGGACCCGCTGGCCACGAAACTCCTGGCAGGCGAATTCCAGCAGGGCGACCTCATCCATGTCGATAGCTCCGATAATGAAGAGCTGAGCTTTAGCCGAATTGCGGAGTAACAGAGAAAAAGAAAAAAAGAGAACCCAACGATGAACACGGAGCAGGAGCCCTTGACGCGGGCTCCTGTTTTATTCTTCAGAGGCGCTCCGGTAGTAGCGGGTGCCGAGGGATGGGTCCAGGATGAGCTGACCGTCTGCGCCCTCCACTTTTTGCCAATCCTTCAGGTCGCGGCTTTCGTAAAGCGTACCGGTAAAGCGCAGGAGCACTGAGCCCCCCTCATAGTGATAACTCACCCGCGGCACGGAGCGAACCTTGATGCTCACCTGCTGGCTCAGAGCGCTGCCGTGAGCATTGGAGACCCACACGCCGTAGGAGCCGCTATCGCTCACTTCCGCCGCTTCCAACAGGAATCGGCTTCGCGTGGCCCCTGGTATCGAGGCGCCATCCTTGAACCACTGGTAGAGCCGCGGAGCAACCCCGACCGCAGCGACACATAGAGTGAGCGGCTCGCCTTCAAAGAGCTCCTGGCTGAGCGGCTGGGTCACGATTTGCGCCGGCCAGAACTCCTCATCTTCATCGGCGGTGCCGGGGCTGCCGCCGGGGCTGGCTCCCCGTTTCCAATTTTCGGGCGTACTCCAGAGCGCCTGCTCCGCCGCCGTATCGACCACGACCAGCGCATAGCCGCCCTGGTCGCTCTCGGGGTACCATAGATTGGAATAGCTGAAATCGAGGAGCGTTTCCCCCTCCGGTGACAGCAGCAGGAGCCTCTCGCCTTTCCGTGCCAGATTGCCCGAGTAACCGCACAAAAGCTGCAATCCATCCAGGTCATAGACTGTGGAAAACGCCTCCAGATTCTTGGCCAGTACCAGCCGCTCCCCGGCCAAAAGCCGGAACGGCGGGAAAGTATAGGTGATCCCTTCTGCAAACCGGAATCCGTCCAGCTCGAGCACGTTGTCGCCGCTATTCATCAGCTCCAGCCAGGCGAGGTCATCGCGGCTCCAACCCGCCATGGCGGCCTCCGTTGAGACCTTGGGCGCATACATCAGCTCCGTGATTTTGAGGTCGCACGGCACGCCATAAACGGTCGTATCCAGCTCGGCCAGCGGGCTCCAGTCTTCCTCCACGGCATCCCACGAGCGCACCTTGAGGCGCGAATCCTTTGGCACCTCCACCAGCCACTCTTGCAGCTCCGAGCCATCGTCTCCGGGTTGAAGTATCCACGCTCCCGTGTGCGGCGCGCCGCCGGGCAGACGCGGGTCGCTGTTATCGAGCATGTAATAAATCGGCCCCTGACCCCGAAACTTCACCTGCACCGAGCCGCTTTCCGTAGTCTCTCCCTGCTCCAATAGCGGTGCCTCCCGAAGCGGGAACCAGCCCCGCTTCCGCAGTTGCGGGATGAGATACTCGGCACTTTTGGCGATGAACTCCTCCTTCACATAGTCGCACTCGGCCAGCCAGGTCTCCCGCGTATGACCGTGCCCCCAGCGGGCCGATTCCACGATGATGGCACTGTCGAGCTCCGCCTGCCTCCGGTTCCAGCGCTCGAGGCTTTTCTCAATGCTCAGCGCGCCGCCCGGGTTGAGTATCTGCCGCTGGACCGCATCGGCCCAGCGCATCCGGTAATCGGGATGCTCCATCAGTCGCTGGTGAAGCCGCATCGGGTTGAAGCGCGAAAAGTTATTGATCCCCCCGCCATATTGGGTCAGGTCCGTAGTGACCGGGTAGAGTCGGTTGGCTCCCAGCGAGTGCTCGCAATCGTGACGAAGCCACTTGAAGCCATCGGGATTTTCACGATTGTAGAGGGCGACGAGATTATTGGGGAACTGTTCCCAGACGCAGTAGGGAGTCTCGGGGTCGCGCGTAAAGTAGGTGATCAGCATGTAGGCGATGAGGTTATCCTCATCCAGATAGCGCGGGGAGTCCGGTATCGGGCTGCCGTCGGGGTTGACCCCCTTGAGCCAATAGTAATTGGTGGAGAAATTGCCCGCGACCCCCTGGCTAATGGCATGGGCCCAGTAATCCTGGAAGCCCTCCAGCGTGCCATTCACCGCGGTGGTGACGTAGCCCGGGTAGGTCGTCTTGATGTAGTCCCAATCTTCGCGCGCTCCGCCCAGGTAGCTCTCCGCATAGTGGACATCGCTGCGCTCCTGGGTCTGGTAAAGCCCCCAGTACTGGCCATTGATGTAGAGATGGTAGAAGCGGCTGCGAGTATAGGGCATCTGCATGTCCCGCTGGGTATCGCGGGAAAAAGTCTCGCGGATGAAGGTATCATAGGGATAGCCGCCGCCGGACCAGGACCAGGTCTGGGAGGTGCGCAGGTCAACCCTCTGGAATTCATCGGCGCCCTCATCCTCAAAAAGCGGAAATTGCAGGCTCCCCCCGTAGCGTGAACGGAAAAAGAGACGCAGCGAATGCTTGGCCACCTCCGGACTCCGGCTGGAGCTGCCGCGAATCCGCAAGCCGGCATCAATCTGGAATTTGCCGCCATCCTGCGGGCTGATGCACTCCACCGAGACGGGGCACTCCCATTCCTCACCCCCTTTTTTCGCATTGACGTAGATACCGCTTTCGGGGTCGAAGAGGTTCGTCAGGTCAGTCACCAACGAGAGGGTATCAATGCTCCTGATCCCCTCGCGGATACCTGCGGCCCAGCGTGGATCCTTCACCACCTTCGCATTCATCCCGTATTCAAATTTCTGGTTATTGAACTGGCGCGAGACCGGCCAGCCCGGAGGGGGCGTTTGCGACTGCGCCAGTACCTCCTCGGCAAAAAGCCAGGTACGGGTGGAAACCGGCGAGGGAATCCGCCCCTCTTCAATCGCCACCGCGCGCAGACAGGTGATCTTTTCAACCCTGAGCGGCTCTTCATACAGTCTGGATTCAGCACTTGGGGTGCTTCCATCGAGCGTGTAATGAATCCGGGCTTCCGGGCTTGCGCAGGAGAGCTCCACCAGAAACGGCTCATCGCGATAACCGGCCGCCTCGCTGAAGGTCACGAGCGCCGGAGGCCCCGCATAGGCGACGCTGTTGGCCGCTCCGGGGGTTGGCTCCAGATGGTAGCCCGTGTCACTGTAGGAGATATCGGTATATTGCGGCGGGTAGGCAGGGAAAAACTCGTGGATAACGCTCTGGCCATCAGGACCGATGAGCGCCAGATACTCCCCCTCCCTGTCCAGACTGAAATTGGCAAAGTACTCCTCTTCCACCAGCGGCTCGCCGTCCCAGGAATTGCAGAAAATGATGAGATACTCTCCGGCGCCGAGGGTGGTTCCGCTCGGGAACTGCCAGCGGGTCAGCTCGCTCATGGAATCGGTCAGATACCAGCCGCTCAGGTCGATGGTTTCACCGCTTTGGTTGTAGAGCTCGACCCAGTCTTCGCGCTCCTCCTCATGCGTTGCCAGGCCGCGTCCGTTGGAGGCCAGAAACTCGTTGATCCTGACCCCCTGAGCGCTTGGCGAAAGCCCGCCCAGAGCCACCCAGGAAAAGAGAGTCAGGCAGAGTAACCCCCTGCGCCAGACAGCGCAAAAGTGCATCCAGTTACTTCTTTTTTTCAATAACACCTGGCAAAATATACCGTATCAGAGCCCTTCTGGCAAGTTGGCAGACAGGCCGACGCTCGCAAACCGCCGGCAGCGCCCCCCTACTTTGTGCGCAGCCGGTAGAAGAATCCGTTTCCCTCATCGGCAATGCTGACCCGGTCTTCATCAAGCTCAAACGGGACCGACTCCCAGAGCCGCAGATCGGCAGACTTCTCCACTGAAAATTCTCGCGGCGCGGCGACCCTGAAGGAGATACTCCCCGCCTGACGCTGGAGCGTATCGGCAAAAATATGGGGCGGGCTCAGCAGTTCGAAAAATCCCGGCGAGCCTCCCCTGACCACCGAGGGACTCCAGTTTTCGGGCTCACTCATCGTCTCTGCCCCGGCCCATGGATCGACCACCTGAAGCGTATAGCCTCCCCGGTCGGTCTCTGGATACCACGAGCCAAAGTAGGTGAGCTCCTCAATCAGGCTCCCCTCCGGCGTGAAAAGCAGCAAGGTATCCCAGCGGCGGCCCAGATTCTGGGAGTAACCGCTGAAGAGCGGCTGCCGGTAATGGGGATAGCGCTGGCGGAAGGCCTGTTCGTTTTTGGCAAGCACCACGCTCTGCCCCGGCTCAAGCCAGTGGGAGCCAAAAACATAGTGAATCCCCTCGGTGATGCTGACTCCTTCCAGGTCCAGTCCGTTTGAGCCGCAGTTGGTAAGCTCAATCCAGGCGTAGTCATCCAGATTGCCGCTCATATCGCCGGCCTGCTCCTCCGGAGCGTACATCAGCTCCGTGATGCGCAGATTCTCGTAGTAGCCGAGCTCTTCGCCGCCGTAGCTCATCGAGTCAATGAGTTCACCCTCCCGGTTTTGCAACGTAAGCTCGCGGCTGCCTTCCAGCTCCATTGCCCCCAGAGGACCGACCACCAGCAATCCTTCATTGCTACAGGGGAACTGCGTGCGTGCCGGAAAACCATTCGGCTTCAGATGCCCCGCCACGTAAAGCGTATCGCCCGGAACCAAAACAGTGCCGGGAGCAAAATCAAAATGGGCCAAACCGCGAAGCTTCCATCCGGTGAGATCAACCGAGTCAGCCCCCGTATTGTACAGCGAGACGTACGATTGCCCCACACCGCCGCTCAGGGCCGAGGGGTGAATCTCGGCAATCCGTATCGCGCGGTTGTAATCGGGGTCACTCGGACGGCTGCGGTACGCCCGCAACTGGTCATTGAGGAAGGCCAGCCGGTAAGGGAAGTAGATGGTGCGGATGCGCTCAAGCTCCTCCTGCGGCGTCTGGGTCAACTTCACCGGCCAGGGCCAGGCGTTGTCATCGAAGGGCCAGGCGGCTTCATCGAGCTCCAGATCATTGGGGCTGATCTCGGGCGGGTCCATCAGCGCCTGGGTAGCCACCATTTTCTCATACGCATAACAATTGGCGGGATAGAGCGGGCCGGCAACATAGAGCTCTTCATCCATCAGCGCCTGCAGCCGGCAATAGAACATCTCCGCCAGACGGCTGTCTCGCAAAAGCGCCTCATAGTAACCATTGGTCTGGAGGAACCAGAAGAGCCCCATATCATAGAAAATCGTCATGTTGACGTAGCCGCCCGCGCTGTAGCGGCCCCAGGTGAGGTCCAGGTCCCAGGGGAGCATCATCCAGCGGCCCGTATTGGGACTGTCGCAGTAGAGGTAGTAGTTCTTGGGGCCCTGGTCGGCATGATTCATGATGTAGGAGCCGGCCATGTAGTTGATGATCTGCGGCAGGTCAAAGTGGTCACAAATATATTTGACCCGCTCCTCTCGGGGGCGCTTCATATCCAGCGCTGCTATCAGCGCCTCCAGGTCGGAGCGGTCCTCCCATTTACGGCTCTTCTTGTTGGCGGTGCTGGCATCTTCCATCCGGTCTTTCATTTTGTAGAGGGCCCCCTCGGGGTCCAGCCCGATGCGCTCCAGCCAGGTTGAGTCGCCATCCTCAATCAGGTCATAGATACCGTAGAATTCGCCTTCCGACTGGACGCGGACGGGGTAGCTCTCCTGGGCCGGCGTGCCGATACGTTTGAAGAAATCAAAGGCGACGAAAGAGCGGACCTTCGACTTATCGGCCAGATTGCTCAAGAGCCGCAAATCCGAGTAGCGCGGCTGCCCCTCAAAAAGAAGCAGCTTGTGATCCTTGGGGAAGCTCAAATGGAGCGAGCGTTTGGAAAACCCCCTGGTCGTCGTGCCAGCTACCTGGCTCAGGACGTTGTCATAGAACTCACCCTTAAAGAAAACCCCGCAGCGGCTGCCGCTTGAGGAGCCGATCATCCCGGGCACCTGCGGGAAAAGCTCAATCACCGGCAGGAGCGTCTCCGGCGGCTCAGCCGCGATCACCGTGCCAAAATAAACCGGTGAGTAGAGGCTGCTCTGGTGCAGCGGCCAGTGCGTTTGATGCCCCTCCACGTCTGAAGCGGTAATATACCAGCGGAGCATCTGCCCCGGGAGAAAATCCGAGCCATCTATCGTTGCTCTGTAGAGTGGGGCCGCACCCAAGGCACCTGTCTCTTCTTCCACGCGCTCCATCATTATCCGCTCATCGGGCTCCCACATCAGCCGCCAGACCAGCGTGATATCCTCAAGCTCAAACTCCCCGTTTTCAACCCGTATCTCCACGGTGAGCGGCTGGCCGGGCTCGGGCCGCTCCGGCAATGCCGGACTGTGGGAGTAATCGGAAAAAATCGGCCCACCGTCGCGAGGCCCCAAAGCGTTCGGAGCGCCCGGGCTCGGGTTTTGAAAGTAGCGCAGCCGCCCGGAATCGTTCTCTCTGCCATAGGAGACCCCATAGAACTGCTCCGGATAAGAGCTGTACTGGCTGACGATGACCCCTTGCGGATTGGTCAATGCCAGGAACTGCCCCGCATCCGCCGAGAGCTTGAAATTGGTATGCAGCTCCCCCCGCTCGGGGGTGCGGTCACGGCCCGAAGCGAAGACAACGAGCCGGGTGCCAGGAAGCAAAAACCGGTTCGGGAAAACCCAGCGGAAGAGACTCTTGGGCTTATCGCTCAGACCCCACCCCTTCAGGTTGACGGTCTGCGAGCTGCCATTGTAAATCTCAATCCAATCCGAGTGCCAACCATCTTCATCAAGCAGGCTCCCATCGCTCCGGGCCATGAACTCGGTGATGCTGAGCCCCTGCGCCTGGAGGCTCTGAAGCGGCAGGAGCCAGCAGGCCAGCAGCAGAACTCCCAGAAGCGGACCGATATTGAGAAAAAAACGTCCCTTCATACCCTTTGTATTTTAGTAAAGCAGCAATACGCGGTAATAGCAGGAGGCGCTCCCCTCCAGGCTCTCCCGCAATTCAAGCTTTCCGCTTCGGGAAACCGTTCGTATTTCTCGCAACAACTGCCACTCTGTTTCTTCAGCATGGCGATACTCGACACGGTAGTGGCGCCCTTTGACCACCTTCAAATCCATCGCGATGCGGCGCCCCTGAAGCCACTGCTCCTCAATGCGGATATTCTGGAGACGCAGAAAATCCTCCGGGTCCAGCGGGTTGCTGCCAACAAGGTATTCCTCAAAGTTCGTCAGTCCGTCACCATCGGCATCCAGAGCGGCATCGCTCGGATCATGCGGGTTGAAGCCGTAGCGTATCTCCCAGAAGTCGGGCATACCGTCGCCATCGCTGTCGAGCTCCTCGGGCGGCAGCTCCTTGATGTTGGCTGCTCCCGGGGTCGGCACCTCGAAGAAATAAACGAGCGTATTGCCATCGGGGTAACGTCCCTGGGATATCCCTTTGGTCTGTGCCCCAAAAGAGACCAGCTCCAGGAGCTGCCCCCGCGGTGAACTGAGCAGAATCTCCTCTCCCGATGCCGAGAGCTTGAAGTTCACGTGGTGGGCTCCTTTTTCGAGTTCGTCATCAGCCATCATCTTGATCCAGGCCTCCTCGCCCACGCCGAGATAAGAGGCCGCCGGTATCCGGTACTGGCCCGGCTGGCTGAGGCTGTCGCTCAGGTAGTAGCCGCTCAGCTCAACCGGCAGCTCACCGGCATTGTAGAGCTCAAACCAATCGCCGCCGCTCAGAGGGGTAGCCATCCATTCGTTGACGAAGATATCCGTTGCAGAGCCAAGCTCGCAAAACTGGGCCGGCTCACCTGGGGTCGGCAGGGAGAGCTGCCAGCTCCCGGCGAAAAAGTCGCATCGCGAAACCGAGAGGTCCTTCACCTGAAAGCCATAGCTCATGGAGTCAACCAGTGCGCCGCCGGCAGCCGCGCTATCGTGCAGGTAGAGCGTGCCGCCGCTGGAGCTCAGGTTAAACGGGGCCGCCCCTTCGCTTGCCTTCCTGTTGCAGGGCAATAGATAATAGGCGCCCGGCTCCAGGAGCGTCCCTTCCGGGAAAACCCAGTACTCCTCTTCATCCGCCGCTTCGCCGCTGTTCTTGCGGCTAAAGAGCATCCCGGACATATCGACGCTCTCATCTTCAGGATTGTAAAACTCTACCCAATCGTAAACGGTTTCCCCATCCAGACTGTACTGATCAGAAGCGGCAAAAACTTCGCTCAGCCGCGGCCGCTTGAGGAGCGTCTTCCGGTAAGGCGTATAGCGCTCGACCAGCAGCTCCGTACCCATCACCGCATCGGAGCTGAGCCAGTTGTTTTGATGCAGCTCCACGGCAAGCTGATTGACCCCGCTGATCAGACTCGTCATCGGTATCTCGTAGGGTCCGCAGAGGCGCCCCTCCGATTGTATCGCCGCCGTTTTATAGATAACCTCTCCATCGGGCATATTGAGGCGGATAATCTCCTCGCCATTCAGGTAAACGACGATTCCGTCATCGTAAATCGCATTCAGATGCAGGACCCAGCCCGAATCGGGCTCCAGCCACTGGGCTAAATCCTCCTCGCTCACCGTGAAAGTCGTCCGGAAATAGTGGGTCATGATTCCGGTCCGGATGAGCGTATTCTTGGGCCCTGGCAGCGGGTCCGTCTCGTTATAGAAGAGCGCCAGGCCGACGTACCAGGATTTGTCATCGTAGCCGGGGTGGCGCCAGGCGGTCCCCAGGTCCATGGCGTTCTGATTGAAGTGCCAGGCTGAAACCATCGGCACCAGCTCAATCGTCTCAATCTGTATCGCATCCTCCGCGAGAATGAGCGAGTTGGGCCCGCCGGGTGTCGGCGCGCTCAGTGCGCTGATTCGTGCCGCACCATCGGGGGTGCGACCGCTGGAAATATCTTCCCGCTCCGAGTGGTAGACCACTGAATCAATCAACAGACCCTCCCTGTCAAAAAGCGCAATGCTGCCCGTGGCCGAAGCGAGCTTGAAATTGAGATGATTGCCGCCGCTCTGGGCATCTCCATCGGCTATGAAGAGCAGATAGCCACCCGCTCCAATATAGGTATGGGGGCTGATCGTGAAGAGCGCAGTATCTGCCGTTGCATCCGAAAGACCAAGTCCGCCCAGTGCCACTGGGAGAGCGCCCGGGTTGAAAAGCTCCACAAAATCAGTACCAAAAGCCGATTGCTCCTTCGCCAGCCATTCATTGATCTTGAGCCTGTCAGGCTCGCCAAGCTCCACGGCAATGTTCAGAGCGCCCGGGGTCGGCTGGCAAAGGCTCCAGCTCTGCGGATTGACCCGCCCCAGCGAGTAACCGCCAACCTGGCTCCCGTAAACCACCTCGTCCATCAGCTCTTCGCCACGGAAGAGGCAGATATGGCCGCCCTCAAGGCTCAGCGGCAACTCGATGCCGCCGCCCGCCAGCAGGTAGTCACCCGCTTCCAGAGTGGTGCCGGGCTCAAAAGTGACGCGCCCGGGCAAACTGGGATGATCGCCCAGGCTCCAGAGCGCCAAATCAATCGCCTGCGAGCCGGCATTGAAGAGCTCAATCTGACCAGTGCCAAAGTCGAGCTCATTGAGGATGACTCCCCGCACTCCAGTCTGCAGCGGAGCGGCATCGGCGCTCACCTCCCAGGTGTGCGACCGGGCCACATACATCGCCACTCCCATGCGGGGGTCATGGTCCCACATACCAATATGCTTCTTGCCTGAAACCTCCAGATAGTAGCTCCCCTCTTCCAATCCGCTCAGGCGCAAAGGTTCGGAGATCGGGTACTCATCGCTCCAGTCGCCGAACTCGCCATCATGATTGATCCGGTAGCGGTAGGCCAGGTAGCCGGCACCCTGCGGGAACCGCTCCACCTCCACGCCAAAATCAGTGTGCAGGTCGCCAATAGTCAGAGTGACTTCATCTTGCGGGTTCATCAATTCAGGCTCGCCGGAAATGGAGACTCCCCGCTTCACGCTAAACCCTTTATCGCGCCCATTGAGGCCGCCCCCCTTTGCCGGGGAGTCCTCACGCGGGGCGAGCCACTCCTTCATGATTTGCGCCTGCCCCCAGGTCTGGAAGTCAAGGGTCTCCTCCAGGCTCGGCACGTAGTGGAAGCGCGGGTCCGACGGAGAGTTATTGCCGCCGCGTGCCCACTCCTGCTCCGATACCAGCTCCTCACCCCACGGCTCCTGCATCAGGTTCCCCTCGAAAGTCAGAGTGGAGGATTCATGGTCGCGCAGGAGCTTTTCCACATCGTAGAAGATATTATCCCGCACATAGTGGCCCAGACTCTCGGGGAAGCCGACGTCACCGCAGCCGATCGCCCCGCAATCCGTATCCACGCCCCCTTCCGGAGTCACCCGCACCACCGTGTTGTGCGCTATGACGTGGAAGTTGCCATCTTTGGATTTGACCGCATGGTCAACGTCATAAAAAAGGTTGCCGACGATGTAATGGTTCGCGGTCCAGCCAGTCCCCCCTTCATCACGGCCGCCACTGATGGCGGAAGCTCCGCCGGTAGAAAGATTGGCGGCATCCTTGTGGGTGTGCATGAGGATATTGCCCTCCACCCAGGCAGCCGTCCCGTCCAGGTCCAGCAAATCATCGCCGCTGCCCATGAAAACGTTTTCAATAAACTGGAAGCGCGGCGAAAGCTCCCAACTGCCATCGGTGACATCGACCGGGTCATGGGAGCCGGAAGGCTTGCCAAAGAAATTCCGATAAAAAATGGCGCGACCGTTCTGCAGCGTCCCATACTCCCCGCTCACCAGTTGGACCGGTTTATCAAAGCCGGGGAAGCGGCAATTACTGACCATGAAGGAGCACCCCTCCATCTCCAGATAGCGGATGCCGGGCGTCCCGAAGGTCATATGGTCCAGATGGAAGCTCCCATAGAGCGCCTGCAGGAAAAAGAGGGTGTTGTCTTTGGCGTGAACATGGAAAAAACAGTTCTCGGGGTCACCCTCTGCATCGCTCACGCCGACATGGTTGATGGTGATGTAGCGCCAGCGCTGGCCGCCGGGGATGCCGCAAAAGATAATCGGCTTCTCACGCGTCCCCTCGGCCAGAATGCGCGCATGCATCCCGAGGCTCACGCGCACATTGGTTCCAAAATAGACCGCTGTGCCGGGCTCAATCCGCAACGTCACGTTTTTATCGATCATCATGTCTGAGTTGATCAGCCAGGGCCCCTTATCGGCCGTCATCGTCAGGTCCTGCCGCAGTCTGTCAGTATCGATGATTTGCGGCTCCACCCCTCCTTCATAGAGAATGTAGCTCTCCTGGTAGGCGATTTCCCTCCCCTCCAGGTCATAGGCTTGCGTGATGAGGAAGTTCACCCCCGGGTGCAGGTTCAGCGCAATGCTCCACTCGCCCTTCCAGGCGGTATAGTCGGCCGCGACCCCATTCACCAAAACCGCTCCGGTACGTTCGCCATCGGCCTTGCCGCTGAAGCGAATATCGGGCCGTGTGACCGAAGGGTACCCCTTATTGATCTCAAAATCGGAGCTCACCTCAAACTCTTTGGGAATCAGCGAGAGAATATACTCAACCTGGTTGGCATTATAGGCCTTCATTCGCGCCACCTCTTTCATCCCGACCCAGTCACCCAGGACGCTATCCAGAAGCGGGTTCATGTTTTCTGGCGCAAAGAGCCCCTCCGCCAGCTCACGCAGCGCCTTGAAGTAGAGGGGCGTAAAGGCGTTGTGGGTCATGAAGCGTTTGATTGCGGGCAGCGCGTTCATTCGCCAGAGCCCGTCCTTATAGATATCGCTCGTCATGCCAGAGCCCATAATCGTATCCAGGTCATAAGAGATCAGCCGGAAACGGCGGTCAAGCTCCCCGCAATACATGGCGCAGTCATCCCCATGGCCGGTGGCGAGGGAGGTCTCCTGATTCGAAACCAGCGTATTGAAGGCAAAAAAGCGCATCCACTCCTCCACGTCGATGATTTGCCTCACGCGGCTTTCGTACTCCTCTGCAGGCGTATTGTTGAGCACGTCCATCAGCTCGACCAGGTCAGACCAGTCGTTCTGCAATGTATTGTTCTGCTTTACGTAGGCGTTGGTATAGCTCTGCCAATCGGGGCCCTGCCATGAAAAATCGGAAGTCGAGGGGTCCCAGGAATACATGTGCCACTTGCCGCGATAGAGGTTGCCTTTGGGGTCGTTCGGGAATTGCCGCTCCGCGAAATCACTGTTCAAGACCTCCGCCCCGGCATAAGAGCCAAACTGCGGCGCAATCGCATCGGCCAGATTCATCCCGTTTACCCGCAGTTGAACCGGCCGTGACTCGGCCATCGGCAACCCGGCCAACCGGCTGAGCACGCTGCCCAATACCTGGCAATGGACATCGAGCGTATTGCAGTTCATATCCGTACGCCCCTCCCAGGATTGGTCTTTGGGGATTTTGATCCGGACATTGTGCGGATTCCAGGCTACCGAGCCATTGCCGCGATTACGAAAACCGGTCTGATAAAACACTTCCGGCAGGGAGTCGCCCGGCGCCTGATAGACCAGAGTCCCGCTGGCCAAGGCACGTGATGCACCCACCGCCCAGAGCCGCCTGTCCAGATACTCATACTCCACCTCCGAGAGCACCAGCCGCAGAAATGGCTGCTTCTCTTCAGGGCTCACGGATTCTTCATCGACCTGATAGGCCAGCCAGGCCGCGCGGCCCTGACTGTTCGGGAGCACCTGCGGATAAGTCCGGAGCGCTCCGCCGGCCAACTGGGCCGTGAAGTAAAACTCCACCACAGTCCCAACGCTTTGGGCCGGAATAAAATTGCTATAGACCCCATCAGCCGCCACCGCATCGCCATGCTCCTTCAGGTTGCCGCTGTCGTGGAGACGGACCGAGTTAAAGCGGAAGCTCGAGTGCTCCCGCCAGTAGGCCATCACCGTGGCCGCCTGACCCAGAGGCGTAGTGACGCGAATACTCAGAGCCACCTGCTCATCCGAGTGAGGAATAGCCGGCATGTGGCGCGGCTCGCTCAGGAGCGGCGGCTGCAATACCAGGCTCTGGCTGACGCTGTTGGCGCTGCCCGGGCTCCCTCCCATTATCTGGCTTGCCTCCCAGTTATGCCCCAGAGAGATCGGCATCTGCGGGTTGACCAGCTCGGCCGATTTCCCCAGCCCGGCATGTTCGCAATACCAGCTCCAGCCATCACGATTGTAAATCTCCTCAGTGGTCAATTGCCGCTGCGCCCAGTCCCCCTGGTTCGAATACTTCACCTTGCAGACGCTGTTCCCCTGGGCGTCGGAGAGCTCCACATTCTCGCCATTCTTGGCCAGGTTCCCCGACCAGTCCCCCAGCACGTTTTCCACGTCCGGGTAAAGCTGCCGGAAGGCCTCCAGGTTTGAAGCCACGACCAGATACCCGCCCGCTTCAATCCTGCTCCCCTCGGGGAAGGTATAGGAGATGCCTTTGGTAAAGCTCCAGCCTGAGAGCTCTTGCGGCGTATCGGCCGGGTTATAGAGCTCAAGCCACTGTTCAGAGAGCTCGGCGCTGGCGGGATGATACATTAATTCATTGATGAGGATTGGCTGCGCGGAGCCCGCCGTAGCCCCAATAAGCGCCATTGCCAGGAAACTAAACAAACCGTAAAAAAACTCTCTTTTCATGATATTCACAAATTCTGGATGGCTTCCAGCCTGCGAAATTTCATTCTAACTTTAAAAGACAGCGCCCGCAAGCCGCTTTAGATTTTTCTCCCTTCCCTCTATTTCCAAACAGAAAAAACCATGAGAAAACATACACCCAATAAGGGGTAGTAGCATATTGAATGCCAGTGGCGCTCTGATTATTCCCAAAAAAAAGTTTCCCACCAGCCTTTTAAACCGATGGGAAACTTCTGTTTTTTGTTTTTGGTTTCGCTCTTTTGGGCAGCGCTCTTTACTCTTTGGCCGCCGCAGGCGCCAACAGTTTGGAGTGGAGCTCGAAGGCCGGGCGCAGACTCTGAGAAAGCTCATTCTGCAACGCCTGAAGTTCCTCATAAATCGCCACGTTCTCCGCCTTGGGCTCGCTGCGCTCCTCTTCGTTGAGAGAGATAAAGTGGTCGCTCAGCTCTTCAATGGCAATAGCCCTGCCAATGCTGTTCTCATAGCACCAGAAGGCCTGAATCGCCGCGCCATAGGCGGCACCCTCGCTCACCTTAAGCGTCACCACCTCGGCATTGAATATATCGGCCATGATCTGGCGCCAGACCGCTGACTTGGAGCCGCCGCCGGTAGCCCGTATCTGCGTCGGCTGGACACCCAGCTCCGCCAGACGCAAAAGCCCGTAGTTCATCCCCAGGGTCACTCCTTCCATGGCGGCGCGCGCCATGTTCTCCTGTGTCAGCGTCTTTGTGCTGGCTCCAAAGAAGACGCCTGTCCCGTTGGGGACGTTCGGCGTGCGCTCGCCTTCCAGATACGGCAGGAGGAGCAGTCCGCCAGCGCCGGGTTTCGCCGTGGCGACCATCTCATCCAGCTTGGCAATGCTCCACTTGAAGAAATCGGCCACCATCCCGGTAGCGACTGTGACGTTCATCGTGCAGAGCAGCGGCAGCCAGCGATTGGTGCTGTCGCAGAAGGCGGCAATCTCACCCCTCGGGTCAATGACCGGCTTTTCCGCACAGGCATAGATCGTGCCGCTGGTCCCCAGACTGGCCGTAATCACCCCTTCGCTCGTATTGCCGGTGCCGATGGCCCCCATCATGTTGTCACCGCCGCCGGCACTGACCAGCGTCCCTTTGTTCAAACCCAGAACCGCCGCGGCTTCACTGCTCAGAGTGCCGGCAGGCTGATTGCTCGGGATGAGGCTCGGCAGTTTGTTAAAAAGCTCATCATCAATCGCCGCCAATGTTTTGGCGGACCAGGAGCGCGTCCGGACGTTAAAGAGAGCCGTACCGCTGGCGTCGCCATACTCCATCACGGCGCGGCCGGTCAGCCGGTAGTTGATGTAGTCATGCGGCAAGAGGACCGTTGCCAGCTTCTTATAGTTCTCCGGTTCATGCTTCTTGAGCCAAAGAATTTTGCCGGCCGTAAAGCCCGGCAGCACCGCATTGCCCAGCTCCTGGATCGCCCCTTCCAGGCCGCCCAGTTTCTCGGTTATCTCCAGGCACTCCGCCGCTGTGGAGGTGTCGCACCAAAGTTTGGCCGGACGAATCACCTTGCCCTCCTTATCCAGGGGGACGAATCCATGCTGCTGACCGCTCACGCCAATCGCCTTGACCTCAGCGGCGCTGGCACCCGATTCCGCCATCGCCCGCTGAATAGACTTTCGCACCGCTTCAATCCAATCTGAGGGATTCTGCTCTTTGGCACCTGCCGGCAGACCTTCAATCAGGTCGTAGCTCTCAGTCGCGGCGGCAAGCACTTTTCCATCTTTGACATCCACCACCAAAGCTTTGGTGGACTGGGTGCCACTATCTATTCCTATTACCAGGGTTCTCATTCGATATCCTCGACGTTTTAAACATTAGTTAGACTACTTTTCATTGTCAAGAAAAGTAAATCCAAAATAGCTTTTACCTTTCCTCACCCCCCAAACCATCCCTCAGCTCTTCAGCGTCTCATGCACCTCTTTGAGCTTCTCAATGATCTTGATGCCTTGCGGGCAAAGCGGCTCACAGGTGCCACACTCCACACAACAGCCTGCCTGCTGCCCATCCAGCAAAAACCCGTATCTGGAGCGCGAAACATCCAACTGGTCCAGCGCGAAAGCGACGTTATAGAGCTTGAAGTTATCCGGTATATTGACCCCGTGCGGACACGGCATACAGTAGCGGCAACCGGTACAATCGACCTTATGCACGCTCGCCAGCACTTTCTTGACCTGCTCAACCACCGCCAGCTCCTCCGGCGTCATCGAACCGGCTTCCACACGGCTGGCCACCGCGACATTATCCTGCACTTGTGAGAGCTCCGACATGCCGCTCAATACCAGAGAGACCTCCGGGTGGTTCAGAATCCACTCCAGCCCCCAGGCGGCATCGCTTTTATCAGGATGAGCACGGCGGAAAAGCTCACGCGCTGCCGGCGAGAGCCCATCCACCAGGGCCCCGCCACGGAGCGGCTCCATCACCACGACGCCCAGTCCACGCTCAGCCGCATACTCCAGCCCCGCACGGCCTGCCTGATAGCATTCATCAACGTAGTTATACTGAATCTGGCAAAAACCCCAGTCATAGGCATCCACGATCTCTTTGAAAGCCGGAAAATCATCGTGAAAAGAAAAACCGACATGCTTCACCCTGCCCGAAGAGAGAGCCCCCTCGATGAATTTATAGAACCCGGCCTCCTTCACCTGCGGCCAGCTCTGACCATCCAGAGAGTGAGCCAGATAAAAATCGATACAATCGGTCTGGAGCCGCTCCAGTTGCTCATTGAGGTAGCGCTCAAAGTCAGCCTCCTCTTGAATCAACCAGGAGGGGAGCTTGGTCGCCAGTTTCACCTTTTGGCGGTATCCATCCTCCAGCAGCCGCGCCGTAAAGGGCTCGCTTGCTCCGCTGGCGTTGAGACTGGCGCTGTGGTAGGGGTAAGCCGTATCGAGATAGTTCACCCCCTGGTCAATCGCATGGCGGACCATCTCCTTCGCCTTTTCTTCATCAATGCGTTCAATGTTGTTATCCAGAATCGGCAGGCGCATCAGCCCAAAGCCAAGCGCCGATACCTCTTCTCCTGTTTTTCCAAGTTTTCGATATAGCATAATATTGAGTGGTAAATTTAAAGCTCTAGCGGGAGCCGCTGCGCTCGGCGATGAACCTCAAGGCCAGCAGATGCCCGGGCGCCACCATCGTGCCGTGGTCAAAGCCATCGAGCTCCACCAGACGGCTCTCCTTATGGCCGGCCAGTTTCAACATGCGCCAGAAAAACGCGCTCTCCTCATAGCGGCCAAAGAGTTCAAGCTCGCGATCGCCAGAGATAATCAGTAAAGGGGGCGCATCCGCCCGCACATGGTAGAGCGGCGCGGTGCCGTCAATCAACGCCTGGTGCGGGGGCATCCCCATCATCTGGCGCGTGGTATAGTGGGTGATCGAGTGGCCGCTATAGGGAATCGCCCCGGCCAGCTCGTTGGCCTCTCGGCCATACTTCTTCAGCCGTGCGGGGTCCAGCGCGACCATGCTCACAAGATAGCCGCCGGCGGAGTGACCGGCCACGAAAACCTTCTTCGCATCGCCTCCATACTCCCCGCAATGCTCAAAGGCCCAGGCCACCGCGGCCGCCGCATCGTCAATGATCTCCTCGGTGCCGACCTCCGGCGCCAGACGATACTCCACCCCGATGAGCAGCAGTTGATCCTTGAGCAGCGCCTCCGGCAGCTCCCGCCGTCCAGCCGTCAAGCCTCCACCATGGAACCAGACCACGACCGGTCTCTCTGCCATGCCCGGGCGGTAGGCAACATCGAGCCGGCAGAGCTGGTTGGTCTGCTGGGGGTCATCCGCAGGACGATAAGCGATGTCACGCACGAACTCATAAGGCGCGGGCGCCTCTGCCGCCTGCAGAGCGCAGATAGCGGCCATCCCAAAAATAATTAAAATTTTCTTTAGCTTCATTCAAGATTCCTCTCCCAAATGTGATATCAGGTTACACCGATTGATGACAGCATAAAAGGAATAGTTTTCCCCGCGCTTGAGCCAAAAAAAAAGGTATACGGAGTATACCTTGGTAAAAAAATACCGCACCCGGAAATGAGTGCGGTATCTTGAGTGCCCCGGGGGGAGCCGGCCAAAAGAGGCCTCCTAATCCCCTTCTTCGCTCTGGGTGCTGATGGCCAAAGCGGCAATGCCCGGGCTTGAAGTGATCACGATGTTGGAGTAGTGCTCCACGGTGATATCGGTGATCTTGCTGGTGAGCGCCTGCTCATAGACCCGATAGAGCGAGCCATCCTCGCACGGCGTCACAAAGCGCTTGATGTTGCTGGGGTCCTCTACCGATTGATGAGCATAGGCGCTGAAGAGGAGCACCAGATTCTCCGCAAAGCCGACCTTGCCCGCACCCGGTCCCTGGCGCCGCTGGCTGCACCTGCGCACCTGCTCCACGCCCAGAAGAGCGGCCAGAGCCTCCGGGCTCAAAGTGGCCGATGCGAAGCCGCCGGCCGTACTCTGGGCACGATGGGAGAGGCTCCTTGCGGCCCAGGCCGAGTCACCAAAGAGAATACGGTTCGGTTTGAGCCCCGAGTCGTCTGCGGCCGATTCCAGCGCATTGAGCAGGTCCGAGTCAGGGTCCTCGGCCGCCGCTCCGCTCCAGACCGCCGGCGTACTGCTGGCCGCGTTGTAGAGGAAGGAGATGGCGCGCCGAAGCTCCGAGCGCAGGAGCCTGCGCAGCAATCGCGCCACGGCCATCTGCCGCCAGCTCTCTATGCCGCTCACCTGGTCCAGGTCCACCCGCAGAGTCAACCCTTTGTTGTAGGTTTTGCCCAGGACGATCTCTCCGGTGGGCTCCACACGGCGGAACTCAGCCCCGATGGCGCGAATATCCTCCCGTTCATCCAGGAATTCTTCGCTGTTATCGGCCTTGCGGTATTCAAAGCGTCGCGGTACCAGGACCGGCGGCGCCACGAAGTCGAGGTCCCCCAGCAGGGAGCCGTCATCGCTCCAGCCCACGGCATAGGCGCTGAGCGGCTGGCTCAGGTAAGCTTCATTGAAGCGTGAAGCGTTGGCCAGGGCGATCTGCCCGGGCTGCACCGGAGCGGCTTCCGATTCCCCGCCCCTCTCGAAGGTTTTTGTCTTTATATCGCTATTCATTATGGTTCTCTTTTTGGGTTATCCGCTCTACCGTTCTAAAGCTCTGCCTCTACCTTGATCTGCCTCGGCACGCAGGTGACGACTTCGAGCTCATCGTTATTGGCGCTTGCGGCGGTGACGCTGTAGCCGACCTGATAATAGGTCCCGGCGCTCGACGGGAGCCCCTGCACCTTGCCCGAGGGAGCCGTATAGACCGGCACCCCCGCATTGATCTTGGCCGCGGCCACCAGCCGGATAGTCCCGGGGATCGCCCCCAGCAGCTCCACGCTCAGGTATTCATCGGCCGCCTGCGCCGTATCGGTAATCACTCCCCACGGCAGAGTGGAGGCCAGCGCGCACGGCTCAATCTGGGCCGTATCCAGCGATAAGTTACCCAGGAGCCAGCGCCGGGCGATCACTCCCGCGCTCCGTTTGGTGAGGGCCCAGCCATGCCGGCCGCTCTCATTGGCCAATGCCTTTGCACCGCCCTGCCTGCCCGGGCGGCCGGATAAAAATCCGGACACGGCGACCAGAGAGTGGAGCATTTTCCGTTTCATTGTTTTGAATTTCATTACTGCTATTGTTGTTGAGAAGAGAGGATTTTTTTGGATTGAGAAAACGCCTCGTGTACGAAGACGCCGCAGGCACCCAGAAGAGCGCCCCGCAAAGGACTCGCCTCGGAAAGCCCCGCCAAATGAGCCAGTATCTCCACTGCCGCCCCCAGAAACGGAGTCAGGAAAGGGAGAAGCGCCCTCGGGATTTTCGGAATCGCGTATTTGAAGAGGCTCACACCGCCCGCACTCAATAGCGGGGTGGCCGCCTGCAGCAGAGCCGCCAGCTCCAGTGAACCCGGCCCTGCCAAAAAAGTGTTGCTCACCGCCTCAGCCGCATCGCTGGATGCCATCGCGGCAGAAGCCCCGACCAGCACCCCCGACGCCGCCATCAGCAGCACCACCCATAGTTTCCTCTTACTGTTCTGTTCATGTGAAACCATGCGCCAAAGCAAACCACCAACCCGCCCCGCCCATCATCCGCCCCCTGGCATCTCTGGCAACCGTATACCTTCTAACCGGCTAAGAAAAAGGGAGCCCACTCCAAAAAGTGGACCCCCTCGCAAATCCGTTCAGAGCGCTCTGGCAGACTACGGCTCCTGCTCGGAGCCCTTCGCCTCTCCATCGACCGGCTGAACCAGCACCTCGCGCGCCAGCCGGTAGTATTGCCGTTTGATCGGCTGCTGGATATAGGAGACGCTCAGAGTGTAGTAACCTTCACTCTCTTTGAGCTCACTCTCCGGCACCCGCTCCCAGCCGCTCTCCAGCCGCTCCGAGCGCTCCAGCCAGACATCCGGAGCAACCGCCCAGGTCATCCTCAGCCGCCCATTGCTGAGCGTATACTCCCATGCCGGCGGGATCGTCGAAGTCTGATACGGCACCAGCGAACGCATGAACGGATAGCCGCTATTGATCTGCGGGTGCATATCCCAGAAGTTGGAGAAATTCCAGCCCCAGTAGGAGCTCCTGCTCTTCATCTGCGCCGTCGTCAGGCCGAAGCTTGACTGGCTGCCGGCAGAGCTCTGCTGGCCGCTGGTCTGGCGGTCCCAGTAGCTGTCGCTCAGAGTAATGCTGCCATAGCCGACCAATCCCCCCTTGTATTTATCGACGCCGACCACATACCCCACCGCGTAAGAGGCGTTCACCGCCTTGCTGTTCTGGCCAATCAACCCCCCCACGCGGTCATAGCCTCTCACGACCGCCGTCGAGTAACAGGCGCTCACCGCTCCGGCGCTCCAGCCGCTCAGCCCGCCCACGTAAAGAGCGGAGCCGGTGACGTTCCCCATCGTGTAACAGCCCGAGAGCTGAGCATCGCCCGAATTCATCCCGATGAGCCCGCCCACGTAGTTCTGGCCGTTCACCTGCGCCACCGCATAACACCAGGTGAACACCCCCTTGTAGGCCGCACCCGTCAGAGCCCCCACATAATCGCCGCCTCTGATACTGGCGCTGCCGCTAACGCTGCAACCGTTCACCTGCCCGTTATTCAAGTAGCCGACCAGACCGCCCGTCCAGCCGCCGCCCTCTATTTCCGGGCTCTCCAGCCGCAGGTTGTCAAAAACCGCTCCGTCGGCATAACCAAAAAGCCCCACATGAGCGGAGCCGGGGCGATTTATCTTCAAACCGATAATCTTCTTGCCGTTGCCAAAAACGTAACCGCCAAACTTGCCTCCCTCGCTCCCGATCGGCGGGAACCCTTTGCCCGATTCCCAGCTCTCCGTGGCCGAGGCGTCAATATCCTCCGTCACCGAAAAATATTGCCCCCCCAGGAAGGCGGCATTCTGGCTCATCCAGAGCAGGTTCTCCGCCGCCTTGATCTTGTAGGGATTGCTTGAGCTGCCGTAGCCCTCCGGCTGGACCGGCTTGGGCGTCTGGGCCTCGACCGTCAGGCTTGCCACCGCCAGCAATAAAGCGAAAATGAAACCTTGGATAAAAATGGCTCCTCTCCGTGAAGCGCTCCGGTGCGAAAAACCGATACCGCGCATTGCCTCAAAAACAGGCGCACCGGCAGCCAATGGAGCTTCTGGGTGATTGTGTTCTGATCTTTTCATACTCAGCCAAAAACCAGAGTACCAAACACCACCCCTCAGAGCACTCTCTTTTTGCGACAACTTTCCCTTTTCGGTGCGCTCTATTTTTGAGGCAATACGACCCTACATCCCCAAAAGCAAAGCAATATTTTTACTTAATCTTCAATGTGCTTAATCTTCAAATAAGCTTTGAGATAGTACCCTTCTCCCCCGCCCTGCCCAGGCGAATCTCAATATGGGTGAGGGCTCCCGGCAATTCCGCCCTCTGTCGGTTTTTTGAAACCTGGCTCATGATCTGCACCAGGTCGCTTTCTTCAAGCATTCTTCTCCTTTCATACAAAGCCCTGAGCTGCTCTTCCAGCCAGGGAGAGGGCGGCAGAGAGTTCAAGCGGTGCGACGGTGCGGGCATCTTCCTGAGGTGCTCCTGTATCTGAGCCTGCAATTCCTCGGTCTGGCGCCTGGCTTTGGCCATGACCTCCTGGGCCTCCTTCATGTTTTTCTGGGTCTCCTTCAGTATCTGCCGGTATTGTTGGAGGTCAAAACCTTGCACGACCGCCGTTGTTGAAAAAGTCGGGATAGATAGCTGAGAATCCCCATTCTCCGGCAATTCCGGCAATGGGGCCGGCTCCGCCAGCGCTGCTACGGTTTCTGCCGCTCCGGCCTCTTCATGCTCGCTTTCCGGCTTCGTCTTGCCACTCAGGCAGGCCAGTGGCAATACCAGCGTCGCCACCAAAAGCAGGCAGACCCGTTGCGGAGCGCTCGCCAGGCGACCTCTGCCCAGAGCCATCAGCATCCGCAGGCGCTTCTCCAGCCTGCCGCCACTATTCACCTGGCTTGCCACCAGTGGCGCACAACCGG
>JAGVTF010000297.1 GCA_019136955.1 Verrucomicrobiota bacterium | reverse complement strand
GCCGGTGTGATGCTGTCTGGCAGCTACCAGGGGGTCTTCTCCGAAGAGAGTTTTTCTGAAATGGATATTGACTTCATTCCCTTTCACTATACCTCCGCCTTTGCAAGTCTTCTTTTTGAAGGGTTTGAAAAGACTCCGGCCGTTCCCAGAGGCTTTAAATATTACAAGAGCATTAATTATGACGCTCTCAATGAGCAGTTGCTCTTTCTGGAAGACTGCCTTTTAGGAGTTGACGAGTTTGAAAGACTGGCAACAATCGTCGCCAAAAAAGTTGAGGAACTAAACTTGGGACTCACAGAAGAACAAATTCTAAGTGCTACAGACCCTGCTCATCCTGAAAACTATGAACTCTTCATTATTCGCCCTGGGGAATTTTTGATCTTCTTTCAGCCGCTTCAGCTTAGTCCCAAAATCAGGGACCAGAAAAGGGTGGCCGTCTCTTTCAACGAGGTAAGCGTTCAACCCTTTGTTTTGGATATTATAGCTTATCACTCCTGGTTGCAGTTGACTGATTAGCCGATGAAAAACGAAGAAAACATCTCCCTGGGAGCTTCCACACCTAATCTGCCGCCACTTCAAAAAGGCACTCTCTATCTGGTGGCAACACCGATAGGTAATATGGAAGATATTACCTTAAGAGCCATTAGAACACTCCGAGACTGCGATATTATTGCAGCCGAAGATACGCGCCGCACGGGGCTCTTGCTTCAAAGACTGGGCTTCCAAAAGCCTCTTTTGAGCTATCACAATTTTAATGAGGCACGCAGAGAGTCTGAGTTTATTCAGCGTCTCAAGGATGGGCAAATAATAGCCCTGGTTACAGATGCCGGTTCACCAGGTATTTCGGATCCTGGCCAGCGCATTACAGCTGCCGCCATAAAAGCCGGGTTGCGAGTGGAGTCGGTGCCGGGACCATCTGCATTGGTCGCTGCACTTTCGGCAAGCGGACTGCCCACAGATGAATTCCACTTCATTGGATTCCTCCCTCACAAGTCAGGTCAACGGCAAAAAACCTTAACAGCAGCGTTAGACTGCCCTGGAGTGGTCGTGCTTTATGAATCCCCTTATCGCATTAGTAAGTTATTGAACGAATTACAAACCTTGGCCCCTGAGAGGAGCCTTGTTTTAGCTCGAGAACTTACGAAAAAATTTGAAGAGTGGTTTCGAGGCAAGCCGGCAGAATTGATTGAAAAAACAAAGACCCGCTCGCTTAAGGGCGAGTTTGTTATTCTAATTGCCCCTTCTGGCCTCTGATTTCACTTTTCCCTTGAGCACTTCTGATTAAGGCTTGTGCAGCTCCGTGGGATTATCAAGAACTGGACGGGCCTCTGTGGTTAGGATCAGATTATTTATCGTCGGCTCTTCGTTTGTGGCGTTTAAGGGAGATGAAATAGGTTTTAAGTGCTCAGGGTTAATTTGAAGTATTCCTTCAGAACGGAGCTCTTTGTACTTGTCGAAAGTAAAGTCAGAAGCTTCACGAATGGCCTCAGCTATCTCTCTGGGGCTCATTTCCGCCAGCAGAAAATCTCTATTCCCTTCTGCCATTTGATCCCCTGCAGCCGCTGCCAATGCGCTCCATTTGTAAGCTTGAACAAGGTTGGTCTCTCCACCTTTCCCCTTCGCATAAAAAACACCCAGATTGAATTGAGCCGACAGATTGCCTTGCTCGGCCGCTTTAAGAAGCCATTTTTCGGCCTCCTCCAAGTTTTTTTCTACTCCCCTGCCTTCCAGATAGTAAACCCCAAGATTAGCCTGAGCCGTCGGATACCCGGCTTCTGCAACTTTCTGAAAAAGAATAAAGGCCTCTGCTTCATCTTTCTCCAACCCAGAGCCTGTTGCATACATTGTAGCCAGATTATAAACTGCTTCGGGGATGCCCAGTTCGGCCGCCTTTTGCGTGTACTCCGCTGCCTTTTTCAGATCAACATCAACTCCAATCCCTTTTGCGTAGTGAACTGCCAGATTAAAAAGCGCATCTTCGTTGCCCTCAGCCGCAGCTTTTTCAAAACATTCAACGCCCTTTGTGATATCCTTAGCACCACCCTCTCCGGTCACATAGTAAACCCCCAAGTTAAATAAAGCTCGATGATGTCCCTTTTCAGCAGCTTTTTCAAAATACTCTTTCGCCTTACTTCGGTCCAGCTCCACACCATTGCCTTCATGATACTTCACGCCCCAGATAAACCACTCTTCTATCTGAGCACGCTCGGCAACTTTCCTGATGAATTCCTCAGACTCTTCAGATTCCCCGTTTGACTTTTGTTTCTCTGCGGAGTCGATTTTTAGCGACTCATCATCCATATCGACAGGGGTGCCCTCAGTTGTTTGAGCCAGCACTGGAGTAGCAGAATCCATTGATGCTTTCTGCTGCTCGGCCAAATCTTGGGAAATATCAGTTTTTTCCTTGCAGCCCCCCAAAAGTAAAACAAAAGCTAAAGCTACTGGAAAAAGAAATTTTAGCGATTCACCTCTCATGCAAACCATGCTTTAAGTTTCTCACAATCCCTGAAAAACAGCAAGATGGAGTTAAGAAAAAAGCTCCAAATTCACAAAAATGAAGCTCGGCTTCATACGCCAAGGAGGTGGGGGTGAGGAACCCCTCTGAAGAAACGTATCCAAGCCGAGCTAAATCCTGTTAGTGCCTTACCGCGGCACTGGGGCTAGTATGGTGTTTTTCGGCAAAATGTCAACCACAAATTGGGTTCAAAATTTCTTTTCCCGTTTTTGTAATAATCTCAGTCAGAGGAAATAAATAGGACCTCCGTTTTAGCGAGAGGGTTTCTGGAGAAATCCACTCCTATCTTCCATTTTCTTTCAGAAAAGAGCAAAAAACTACCCCAGCCCGGCAGAATTTAGCTTGAACGAA
>JAGVTF010000242.1 GCA_019136955.1 Verrucomicrobiota bacterium | reverse complement strand
CTTGAGCGACTCTCGACGGAGCTCGAAGCGATGCTTCAGCCCGGCCAGTATGACCTGGTAGTGGCCGTTCTGGAGACCCCCTGCCATATTCTGACCCAGATCGCCGAAAGGCTCCCGCCGGAGCTGTCGCTGCTCTTTTGTACAGACCGTGACTGGAGCGCACGGATAAAGACGCATCATTCCAATGTGAGCTTTATAGAGGCTCGGCGGATGCCGCTGGAGACGGTGAGGCTGGCTCTGACCATGCAGCCCAAAACGCGGCAGATACTCTTCATCTCCAACGATACAACCCATAATGAAGAGCTGGAAGGCCTGGTCGGGCCGGCATCTGCCTATAGAGATTGCGAGATCACTTTTCTCTCGAAGGAGGGGCGGAGTGTGGATGAGCTGCTGGAGGCTGTGGCCGGGCTGCCGGAGCGCTCTCTGGTTGTGCTTGATGCCTTGGAAGCGCCCGGCACTTCCCCTTTGGGGCTGAGCCCGCTCCTGGCGCTTGAGATTGCCAGGCAAACCACCGTGCCCTGCTTCGCCACTTCGCAGCTCCCTCTGCATATGGGCGCCGTGGGCGGCTATGGAGTGCCTGCCATGGAGTTTGCCGATGCGACCAGCCTCCTGATACAGAGAGTGCTTGAGCAGGGCAATGCCGTTGACGTGATGCCGCTGGTTCCCGACCATATCGCCCTGGTGGATATCTCCGTGGCTCTGGAACATGGTCTCAAAGTGGACGCGCTGCCGGCGGATGCCAGAAAACTCTTTGAGCCGCCGCCCTATTGGAACCCGAGCTACAAAACCCTCGTCATTGCATTTACTTTGTTGGCGGTTACGTTGGTTTCTCTGCTGGCGATGCTCCTCATTTACAAGCGCTACCGTCATTTTACACGGCAGGCCATGGCCATTTTCAAGGAGCTGCCGGTGCGGGTGAGCGTGATTGATCGCCAGAATAATCTCCTCTTTTGCCAGATTGAGCGCGGTTTGCGTGACCCTGCCGCCCCCGTGCCGCGGCATATCAGCTACTTCAAAGATATCTCCCCCGAAGAGGTGGCCAATACGGTTGCCTGGGTGGTGGAAACCCGTGAGCCGACCACCATTCATCATGTCGAGAATGGGAAAAAACGGGTGGTTACCTGCTCGCCGCTGGAGAAAGCCGTTTTTGGGACCGATGCCATCGTCGCTGTCTCCCAGGATGTCAGCGAGGTTGAAAAGGCGCGCAGCAAGGCCGAGGAACTGGCTGAACAGCACCGGATTATCCTGGAGGCGGTGGATGACGGTCTGATGATGACCGATGTGGAGGGGAAGATCATCCTGATGAACCGACTGGCGGCGGAGCTGACCGGTTGGCGCCGCCTGGAAGTGGTTGGAAAGCAGCTTGAGGAGGTGCTCCAGTTGGAGGATAGCAGCACGGGCAAGCCGTTCCCATCGCCGGTTCACAAGGTGCTGCAGGATAAGCGGGAGTACTCCCGCAATGAGTCCGCGATTTTGGTTTCCAAAAAAGGCGAGCGCTATCATCTGGCCCACGGCGCTTTCCCTGTGGGCGATAGCGATGGCAGTTTTACCGGTGTCGTTATCGTTTTCAGGGATATTACCGAGGAGTATCAGAACCGGAGCCAGGTCGTTTCCGCATTGCAAACGTTCAAGTTCGCCACCAAGCTGGCCAATCTCTCCTCCTTCCACTATGACCCGGCTAAGGGTTTTGAGCTCGAAGGGGATAAAGAGAGCTTCAACTGGGCCTACCGAGAGGGTCAACCAATCAATGTGGAAGAGTGGATTATCCCCGAAGACCTGGAGAAATTCAAAGCCGCCTGGGAGCAACTGATTGACGGAAAGAGCGATGAGCTCACTCTCTCCTATCGCTCCAACTACACAGGCTCCCTGCGCTACTACACGATGATGGCCTCCGCCTGGCAGCAGGAGGGGAGCAGAGAGCGCCGGATATTCGGAGTGATTCAGGACCTGACCCATATTGGCGAGAGCGAACGCAAGCTTCACGATACGAGCCAGCTCTTTGAAACGATCATGGAGCGGCTCTCCTGCTACGTCTATGCGCGCGATATCGATGATGATTTTCGCTATATTCTGGAGAACCAGCGCCTGCGCGATTTCTTCGCCCAGTTTGGAGCCGATGTCCATGACAAAACGATCTATGACCTGAATGACAAACTTGCCCAAAACGAGCTCTACAAGGTCAATCTCGATACGGTGGTGGAGGGCAAAACGGCAGAGCGCACCGCAACGATCACCGATAAAGAGGGTCAGGAGCATATACTGAAGATTCTCGAGACGCAGATTCGCCAGTCTGATGGCCGGCGCCTGCTCCTGGGCGTGGCGGTGGATGTCACCGAACTCAGGGAGACTCAGAAGCGCGAGGGGGAGACCAGGGAATTCCTGCAGCTCATTCTCGATTATCTGCCGGCCTGCGTTTCCGCCAAGGATGTGGAGGATGAGTTCCGCTATGTTATCTGGAACAAGGAGCTTGAGCGGCATACGGGACTGAATGCCGAAGAGGTGCGTGGGAAGACTGACTTTGAGATTGACGCCTACCCGGGCTTCGCTGAGGATTTCCGTCGGATGGATGAGCAGGTGGCCGGCCTGGGCCGGCCGATGCAGTTCGTGGTCGATTGCGTCAGCGCCAAAGGAGAGCCATTGACCTATAACAGCTACAAAATGCCGATTCGTAACCACGAAGGCAAAGAGCTGCTTTTGGAGCTTAGCCTGGATATCAGCCGCGAGAAAAAGCTCGAGCGTGAGCGCATTGATATGATCAAGCGGCTCAATGACCTCCTGGAGAGCGGCCATATTGTCAATGAGTGCCTGAGGCGGATTACGCTGGAGGAGAATTTTGAAAAGGTTGTCCGGGAGATGCTTGGCGTGATCGGTGACAGCGGCGGGGCTGATCGCTGCTACGTCTACGAATACCGCCCAGGGGAGAAAAAAGCCAAATGCCTCTTCGAGTGGACCCGCAGCGGCCTGGAGGATGCCTCCGCCAGAGAGATACATCCGAGCATATTGATGGATGAGCTGAGCTCCTGGAGTGAGCTCCTGGAGCGAAAGGAGGAGATCGTTATCCGCGATGTCTCCAATCCGCCGGAAAACCTCAAAGATATTTCCCATCTTCTGCAGGAGCGCAACGCCAAATCAATGATCGCCAGCGGTATCTGGGTGGATGGGAAGCTCTGGGGCTTCATCGGTCTGGATTTTGTGCTGCGTCGGCGAGATATCAACAAAGATGACCTGCGCACCATCCATAATGCGGTTAACCTCTTCCAGTTGGCCCATGAGCGCAACCGCCGTAAAAATGCCCTGGCAGAGGGCTCCTTCCGCCAGAGGCAGATTTTCGACCATATCGATATTCCGATCGCTCTTTTTGATATCCAGTGCAATGTCATTATCTCCAACCCGAGCTACAACAGCTTGATGAAGCAGGAAGACAGCAACAGCATTTGCAAAGAGTACATAGGCAGGCTCTCCAGCCAGAGTGGCGGGCCAGGTTCCGCCCCCATCCCCACGCGAAGCAAGGTGGAGGCGCTGGGGCGCCACCAGTTGGAACTGGTCCGGTATGCGGAGCGCGAATACGTGGTGAACCTGCAGCCGATTTTTGACCGGCAGGACCGCCTGGCTCTGATATTGGAAACAGCCGTCGATGTCACCGATATCAATGAAAGCAAACGCCAGTTGGAGACTGCCATGCAGGCGGCCCTGGCCGCGGACCGCGCCAAGAGCTACTTCCTGGCAACCATGAGCCATGAGCTGAGGACCCCGCTCAACGCGGTGATCGGCTTTAGTGAACTGCTCCAGACGAGCGTCCTCTCAGATGAACAGCAGAAGGATTACCTGCAATCGATTCACGTGGCCGGCAATGCCCTTCTGAGCCTCATTAACGACGTCCTGGATTTATCAAAGATCGAAGCCGACCAGACCCAGATCACCCCCCGCAAAACCGCGCTCATCCTGCTCATGGACGAGATTGAGGCGATCTTCCGCAAAAAAGCAGAGGCAAAAGGGCTCGCCCTGGAGGTCTACTGCCCGCCAGAGCTGCCGATGCTCTACCTGGATATATTGCGCCTGCGCCAGATATTGCTGAACCTGACCGGCAACGCCATCAAGTTTACCCACGAGGGGAAGGTGAAGCTCAGGGTCGACTTCCAGGAAACCGATGATACCTATGGAGCGCTGAGGCTGATCGTTGCCGATACCGGCATCGGCGTAAAGAAGGAGTACCAGGAGAAAATCTTCGAGCCGTTTGTCCAGCAGGACAGCATCAGGGGCGGCCGCACTTATGAGGGGACCGGCCTGGGACTGCCGATCTCGCAGCGCCTGGCCCAGAAAATGGGCGGGGAGCTGCTCCTGGAAAGCGAGGAAGACAAGGGAAGCACCTTCACTATTTTGCTGGAGCGGGTTCAGTATGAAAAGCAGAGTCCTGACCGTGCGCACTCTTCGCCCCTGCCGCAGCCGGTCCTGGCAGCCTTGCCGGAGGGTTATCTGGTTCTGCTGGTCGATGACGTAGAGATGAACGTGCAGGTTTTGGCCTCAGCTTTGAAGAATCTCGGCGTCGCCACCAAGATGGCCTCTTCGGGCGAGGAGGCGTTGAAAATTTTGGAGGAATACGCTCCGCAGTTGGTGATGACGGACGTCTGGATGCCCGGGATGGATGGAAGCGAGCTGGCCAGGAGCATTCGCCGCAACCCGCGCTGGGACTCGGTGAAGATCGTGGCCGTGACGGCGGATACTGAGGTGGGGCACAGCTTTAACATGAAGCACTTTGACGATGTGCTGCTGAAGCCACTGACGCTGAAGAAGATTTTGGCTTTCTTCCACAAGCTCTATTTGCCCGAAGCCGAAGAAGCAGAAGAAGAGTAGGGGGGCTCAGAACTCTAAAAAAATCAGCTCGACTGTGGGATTGATTCCTCCGGTCGAGCTGGTTTTGGTGTTGGTTTCGATTGATGCAGGTCTCTCAGGCTTCCAGTGTGGCGAGGGTTTCGGGGTCGCGAACGTCCACCCAGCGGCCTTCGATCTGTTGGCCCGCCAGCAGGAGGTTATTCTCGTAGTGAGCCGCGATGGCATCGGTCAATTCATACTCGCCGCGCGGTGACTTCTTCAATTTGGCGGTGAATTCAAAAAGAATCGGTTTGAAGATATAGATACCGGCATTGTACCAGACCGGCGCCCCCTCCTTAATCCATCCCTCTTCGCGGAGCCCTTCGAGCTCTTCGAGCGAAGGTTTCTCCACCAGACGGTTCAGGCAGAAGTTTTTATCAAAGAAGAGCAGCCCGCCTTTGGTGACATCCTCGCCCGCAATCACGGTCAGGAGCCCCTCATAAGGGCCGCTGCAGTAGCGCTTGATCATCCGGCTGTAGGTCTCGGGCCGGACCAGTATATCGCCATAGGTCAGGAGGAAGTCCTCCTGCCCCACGAAATCCCTGGCCAGCTCCGCCGCCTTGCCGGTACCGTTCTGGGCAGTCTGGCGGACGTATTGAATGGTGATCCCCAGCTCGGTTCCGTCGCCGAAATAGTTTTCGATGACTTCGGCCTGCCAGCCGGTGATGATGCAAAAATCGGTGATGCCGTTGCTTTTGAGCCCTTCGACGATGTGCATCAAAATCGGTTTACCCTGCACTTTGAGCATCGGCTTGGGGCAACTGTTGGTGAGCTCGCGCATACGGGTTCCTTTGCCCGCAGCCAGAATGACAGCCTTCATTATGAGTGAGCGAAGAATTCTAAAATCTAAATAATCCAAAAAACCATTGGGGGGATGCTCTCCATTTAAAAAGCATCCCCACAAAGTCTCATTTTAAAGAACAGTGAGCCGCCGGCTAAGCGCCGAACTTTTCGAGCATTCCGGCATTGGCTTGAATGTAACGGATGAGGTCCTTGGCCGGGAAGACTCCCAGCGAGCCCAGGTTCGCACCCGTATCGGTGAAGCGCTCCAGTTTATCGGAGCCGGAGAACTGAGAGTGAATCAGAACCGGCTGCGGATGCCAGGAGTGCGCCTTCATTGGTGTTGGAGTCGAGTGGTCGCCGGTGACGACGATCACGTCGGGTTTCTTCTCCATCAGGATGGGCAGAGCGGCGTCGAACTCTTCGACAGCCTTGACCTTGGCGTCGTAGTTGCCGTCTTCCCCGTATTTATCGGTGTACTTGAAGTGGATAAAGAAGAAATCGTACTCATCATACACCTTCTTGTAAATTTCGAATTGCTCGGCAATTGTCTGAGCATCTCCCACCTTGTCCATTCCCACCAGTTGGGCCAGCCCCTTGTACATCGGATAAACGGCGATACAGGCCGGCTTCAGGTTGTAGCGTTGCTCAAAGAGGGGTATCTCGGGCTGATGCGCAATGCCGCGCAGGAGGAACCCATTGGCCGGCTTCTCCTTGGCCAGGATCGGCAGAGCCAGCTTGTAAAACTCATTGAATACCTTGGCGGCCTTTTTGACCTTGGCGCTCTTGGAGTGCCTGGGTGCTACCGGAGGTATTGGTAAACCGACCTTCTGAGGGTCGGAATCGGTGAGCGGGCCTTCCATCCCCTTGCCACGCAGGATCACCACGAAACGGTGCTCTTTGCCTGGCGTGATGATGACTTCCACTTCTCCGATTTTTTTGATCTTGGCGCTCAGCATGGCGCAGAGCCTCTCGCATGTTTCGGTGGGGATGCGGCCGGCACGGCGGTCGGTCACAATCCCTTTGGCATCGAGCGTGCAGAAGTTGGCGCGTGCAGCCACGTCTCCGGCCTGAAGCTCAAGGCCCAGACCGAGCGCTTCGATGACGCCGCGACCCACTTCGAACTCCAGCGGGTCATAACCAAATAAACCGAGGTGACCTGGTCCGCTGCCCGGGGTGATGCCCGGCGCCACAGGGGTCATACGGCCCTGGGCCGAATCTTTGGCCAAGGCATCCAGGTTGGGGGTCCTGGCAGCTTCCAGCGGTGTGAGGTAATTGTTTTCTTTAATGGCGATATCGCCGACACCATCCATTACCAGAAGAGCAATTTTACCTTGGGGTTTGCCAGTGAGTTCTTGATATACAGCATCCAGATTCATATATTTTTATTTTCCTGAAGTTCTTGTTGAGGCGGCTGTCAGATAGGAGCCGAGGAATTCTGCCTCAACAACACCGCTATGCTCTCACAAAACCCGAGGGGCGTCAACCGGCTTTTTCACCTGTCTCTCTCTATAAAAAAGACCTCCCTGACCGAAAAACATAACCCACCGAACGCAAACGGAAGAAGAACAGGAACCACGGATAAACACGGATGAACACGGAATTGTGAAGTGCCCTCCGGAGCGTTGCAGATCATTCTCTGAGTGTTTTTTAACGCATTGACCTGGATATTGTAGTTCTCATTGTGCACATATCTTTAAAGACTACCCGCCACAAAACATCAGTGTCTATCCGTGTCCATCCGTGGTTACTCTTTCGGTTCCTGTTCCCTGCTCATTGGTGGTTTCAATGTGAAATGCGTTCTGGTTATATTACCATTCTGGGGGATTGACAGCTTGGGACAAA
>JAGVTF010000305.1 GCA_019136955.1 Verrucomicrobiota bacterium | reverse complement strand
TGCTTTTATCTGTTTTTGCTGCCATAGTAAATTCAGTCTCCTGACCTGCTTCTATTGTGAGAGCTCTTCACGAAACAGTCAAAAACAAAGTTCTCCACTCCCGCCTTAATTTCTAAAGCCCATAGACTTCCTGGCCCCCTCTTCCGCCCCAAGCTTGACCCTGAGCCATGAAACCGGCTACCATTAGGCCATGGGCGATAGCCAACATAGAGGCCAGCGCGCCTCGCGGAAAATGCTCCTGGGAATCGGTTTGGACTCCGACGGTCACAAACGGATTACCACCGGTGAGAATTTCAAGCTCATCGGCGGCACCAAAGAGACCCACGAGGAGATGACCGAAAAGACGATTAAGATCAACGAAAAACTCTCCCGCAAAGGCAAGAACCTCGATAACGTCAGCCGGGAGGAGTTCGAAGATATTGCTCACTCCGTAGGGCTTGTTTCCTTCAAGAAGAAAAAGGATAACGAGTAGAGCCCGCTCCCCTTTCTTGCCATGAGGTACCATCCAACAAGGGGAACTTCCGACAATTTTTTGAATATTCTGCTGGAGCATTGCCGCTATTGTGGGTAGCCTCGCCTGCAGTAAGGGATTCAATTGCCAGCTCCGGCGATTGAGTAAAAGGATAGACAAAACAGATGAACGTTCCCCACCCGTTTTCAGCTTTAGTAATCTCCGCGGCACCGGAAGTCATTTTAATTCTCGCTTCCGTCATTATTTTCTCCATTCGTTCCAGCCGCCGTCTCGATGATATCTCGCCTCTGGGCAGCTTCTCTCATCTTCTGGCGGTTTCAGCCTGCCTCCTCTCCATCATCCCCGCCGGCTTCTATTACTTCATCCTCACCCAGGTAAAGGGCGGCAGATGGATTGAGCACTCGGGCTTCCGGATCGATGGAACGATCCTGCCCATCAAAATCACCCTTCTTTTATTAGCCGTCCTGGCCCTCATCCTGTCGCGAGAGGAGAAGGCGCTGCCCCGGCCAGTCTCGGCTCCCGGGCACGATTACGGTCTGGCAGGCTCCCCGGGCTTCCTCCTCTTGAGCACGGCGGCCCTGATGATTTTTTGCAGCTCCGCCACTCTGGGCGTAGCCTTCCTCGGATTGGAATTTCTCGGGCTGGCCTGGGGGCTCTCCTGGATCTATCGGCAAAAGGCGCCGCGGGTACGTCCGGCAGCGCCCGGCTTTTTTATCCCCTGGGCACTCTCTTCTTCGCTTCTCCTGCTGGGGTACAGCTTCCTTTACAGTGCGAGCGGTTCATCACTCTTGCGCCAGACGACGCCGCTGCTCTTCCGGCTCCAAAAATATCCGCTCTGGGTTCTGGCGTTCGCCATGCTTTTCATCGGGTTGGTCTTCAAGTTCGGCTATCTCCCCCTGCGGCTCTCCAAACCGAAGCTGGGCAACCGCTACTCCCCTTCCATTCTGGCCTTCCATGCCGCCGTCATCCTCTGGGTCTCTTTCTGGATTCTGGGCCTCTTCCTGACGACCGGCTCCTCCATTTTGCCCGGAGCGCGAGCGCCCCTGGCGGCACCTCTGGGCTGGAAGATATTCATCGCCCTCTTCAGCGCTTCTTTGATGATTTGGGGCAGCTTTGCCGCGCTTTTTCAGAGGAGCCTCTGCAGGATGATTCTCTATCTGGCATTGGTCCAGACCGGTTTTCTGGCGATGACTCTCTCCTTTACCGATTACCAGATACTCCCTTTCCTTACCTGCTCGGGTCTGTTTCATACCTTGTCTCTCCTGGGTATCTGCGGTTTCTCCTCCATTCTGATTCGTGCCACCGGCAGCGACCGGATTGAATCGCTCCGGTCTCTGGGGCGCTCCCAGCCTCTCCTGGGTGCCTGCATGGTGGTCTTCCTGCTTTCGTGGGTCGGATTGCCGCCGCTGGCCGGCTTCTGGAGCAAGCTCGGAGCGTTCACTCTGCTGTTCAAGCTTCGCGACTCTCACCTTTTTCTTCCGCTCTTTCTAAGTGCGGTTGCGCTCTGGGCGATGCTCCTCTCCCTCTGGCCGATTTATAAGGTATTGAAGAATCTCTATCACTCGCCCAACCACTCCGGGTTGGATGATTTCCAGCCATTGCCCCTGAAGCCACAGGCTACGACCCGGGGAGTCCTTCTCCTCCTGGCGCTCGTATTGCTGGCTGCCGGCTTGGGGCGCTCTCACTGTACCAACCTCTTTTTCCCCTGACCGGGGTATTCCTTATTTTATCCAAAGTAGTCATGATAAACCGCAAGACAACATCCAAAGCAAAGATTGATGAAGGAAGATACAAAACTGAATCGATCCTTCAGCTCGAGACGCCTGACGGCCAATCAATCCCGATTCTGGTCAAACAGAGCCAGAGAGCCAGTCGGTTCTCCCTGCGGTTCGCAAATGGCCAACTGGTGGCGCCCCTTCCCCTGGAAGGATTTGCCACACTCTCACTACTTAAAGAATTCATCCTCTCCCGGACTCACTGGATACTAAAAATTATGGAACGGCACAAATCTCTTCCGCCTGAGTCCATTCCGACTCCCTGCCTGCCGGGAGCCTCCATAGAGATTCACGGAGAGTGGCAGCGTTTTAGCCTGCTCTCGATTTTTTCGACTCGGCGAGGCTGGGGCACTTTCAGCCTTGGCACTCTGCCAGAGCTCACGCTCCCCTTTGGCTGCGACGACTACAAACCGGCTATTGAAGAGGCGCTTAAGGCGGAAGCTCTCCGTCATATTCCTCCTCTCCTGGAGCGTCTGGCCGGCCAGATGGGGCTCACCTATAATCGGCTCACTCTGCGCTCCCAGCGCTCAAGGTGGGGCTCCTGTTCTTCCAAAAGGAATATCTCCATCAATTGGAGGGTGATTCATGCTCCGCTCTGGGTTCAGGAGTATCTCCTCATCCATGAGCTGGCCCACCTGAAGGAGATGAACCACTCCAAAAGGTTCTGGGCCATCGTCTCCTGCTTTTGCCCTGAGTACAAGGAGGCGCGCAAATGGTTCAGGGAGCACCCGCTCCAGAGAGTTGAGCCTCTGTAGCTCTCCTACCTGCCTTTGCAGTAGAAGTTTTTAAAGAAAAGTATCGCTCCGGCTCCTCAGAGATACTATCCTTCCAGTGGCATCTGGCGCCGAGGTCCTGCCCCGTTGAAAGCCGGAACCTGAAAAGCCGCTTAACAGTAAACCACATGCAATTTATTGATCTTCAATCCCAATACCGCCGCATTAGTGACTCCATCAAAAACCGTATCGAAAAGGTACTCGAGCACGGCCAGTACATCCTCGGACCAGAGGTGAGAGAGCTGGAGGCGACTCTGGCCAATTACGTCGGCAGCAGGTATTGCGTCAGTACCGGCTCGGGCACGGTCTCGCTGGAGATGGCGCTGCGGGCTCTCAATATCGGCCCGGGCGATGAGGTCATCACCACCCCTTATTCCTTTTTTGCGACGGCGGAAGTGATCTCCATTGTCGGCGCCAAACCGGTTTTTGTCGATATCCGCTCCAATACCTTCTGCATTGATGAAGAGCGGATTGAGGCGGCGATCACTCCCAGGACAAAGGCGATCATGCCTGTGAGCCTCTACGGACAGATGCCCGATATGGAGAAGATCAACGAGGTGGCGGCCCGTCATGAACTGCCGGTTATTGAAGATGCGGCCCAGAGCTTTGGCTCTCGCCAGAAGGGCTTCTACAGTTGCGGGCTCTCCACCATCGCCTGCACCAGTTTTTATCCCGCCAAGCCGCTGGGTGCTTACGGTGAGGGCGGCGCGCTCTTTACCAACGATGAGGAGCTTTACCAGAAAAGAAATTCCTCATGCTGCGCAACCATGGCAGTCTGAAGCGAGACGAGCACCTCCTGCTCGGGATGAATGCACGGCTTGATTCACTCCAGGCGGCCATCCTCCTCTCCAAGATGGAAGTCTTTGATGATGAAATCCTCCAGCGCAACCGCATTGCCGATTTCTATACCCGTCACCTGGGGACCCTCTGCATCCCTCCCCAGACCGAGCCCGAAAACAGGCATGTCTATGCCCAGTACACCATCAGGACCCCGAAACGCGATGAGCTCCAATCGCTTTTAAATGAGGAGGGCATCCCGACGGTGACTCACTACTCCCGCTGCCTGCATGAGCAGCCGGCTCTGACGATGCTCGGCCATAAAGCGGAGGATTTCCCGGTAGCGCTGGCCTGCTCGCGTCAGGTGCTCTGCCTGCCGATGTCTCCCTATTTATCAGAGGCTGACCAGGAGAAGGTAGTACACTCCATTCAGCGCCTGGCCAAAAAACTATGAGTCTCAAAGCAATCCCCCAGCATCCTCTGGCCCGAAAGCTCGGCATCGCCACCGAGGGCCTTTTTCTTTTTCTGGTATTGTTTGGTCCCTGGGCGTTTGGGACGACTCAGGAGTGGGCCATCCGGCTCCTTTGCCACGGCTCGCTGCTTTTCTTTGCCATGGCGCTGGCGCTTTACTTTCTGGATCGTCATTTTTCTTCACGCTACTTTTCCCAGGAGCAATCCCGCCACAAAGAGCGGCTCTGGGGCTGGGCCGATTGGCTCTTTATCGGCCTGGGGATTCTCTCGCTCCTCTACGTAGCATTGCAATGGTTCAATGCTCAGTCCGATTATTACGCCACCACCTATGAGTTCATCGATTATCCACATTGGGAGTGGCTCCCCAGCAGCTTTGATAAACGCTTTACCCTCTTTTATCTCTTTAAATACACGGCCCTTTTCTTCACCTATCTGGGCGCGCGAATCCTCTTCCAGAGTGGACGCGCCCGGGGGCGGATGTTCACGCTCCGGATGGAGCGCTTTTTGTGGGTTGTCCTGGCGAGCACCTTCGTCATGGTAATTGTCGGCGCCTTCATGCGTCTGGATAAAACCACCACCCTGCTCTGGATGGTGGAGCGCTCGCGCTGGGCCGGCATCAACAACTCCTTTGGCCCCTACGGCTACCGCTCTTCTGCCGCTCAATATATGAACCTGCTCTGGCCTCTGGGCATCGCCTTCTGGTGGAGCCTCTCATCAGCTCTGGAATCCAGGGTCTTCCCCCGCTTTCGTGCTTATCTCAATCGGTATCTGGTGATCGTGGTATTGAGCCTCTTTGTGTTGGCAGGCGTCTGGATTGCCATCAGCCGCGGCGGTGTCTGGATTGCCAGCATTGTCTCGGTGCTCCTGTTGGCTCTGATTTGCCTGGATGCGCTTCGCGGAAAGCACAAGAGAATCTACTCCGCTCTGATCATCCTCCTGCTGCTGGCCGGTGCGGCCGGGCTCGGTCTGCAGGTGGCCGGCCAAGATGCCAGGCGCCTCTTGGAAACCGAAAGCTCAGGCCGTCTGGAGCAATATGAAGCCAGTTGGCCCATCTACCACGATTACCCCACCTACGGAGTCGGCGCCGGTGCCTACTACTGCATGTATGATCTCTATCGCTCCGATACTTCCAGAGCCAAAGACCCCGATTTCACTTTCCCCTTTGCCCATAGCGATTGGCTCCAGCTCTTTATCGAGTTCGGCAATGTCGGCACCGCTCTGGTGGTCGCCCTGCTACTTTGGGGATTGCTACTCCCCTGGGTCTCGGGGCGTGGAACCTGGTTTATACGGCTGGCGATGATACTCGCTTTTTCAACGGCATTGCTCCATGCGATTGTGGACCTCCCCTTCTATATCTTTTCGGTCTCCTGGCTCTTCGTCGTATTGATGGCCTTCTATCATGCACTGGGCCCGGTTGGCAGGAAGCTGGCAGACGCTCCGGAGCGCTCCGGCTCCCGCAAACTCCGGCGCCGCGAAGTTACTCGGCACGCAAGCTCCTGATCTTTCTCAGATCCGCTCGGGAGGGAGCCCGCCGTGCCGCGTTTTCCCACTGCTTCAGGAATTCTTTGCCTTTCTGCAGCGGGGCATACTCTTCATAGAGGCTCTTAAAAGTCTGGTTCGCCTCTTTATATTTCGCAAGCCGACTCAGCGCTTCTGCTTTCTGCAGAAGCGTCCAGCAGCGCTGAACATGGCTCAACTCCCGGGATTGCCCGAGGAGGTTCTCCGCGACCATCAAAGCCTTTTCCCACTGCTCCTCCTTCATGTAAAAGCGGATGAGCCACTGCCCCAGCGCCCAGTCCATCTGGTTATCCTTGTAAATCCCCTCTATATACTCAAGCACCTTCTCTTCTTCCATCGCCTTGAGCAGGTTCAGGTTCACCGTCTGTACCACGGCCCAACCGGCCAGATACGGATACTCGCTAAAGGTTTTGATGAAGCGCTCAATCGGTGGAAGCCGAAACGGACGATAGAGCGGGTCCCCCACCACCGTCGTCTGCCATGACAATACCGGCAGCGCATGATAAGCCGCCTCGCCAAAAGAGGCCCCCCTGAGGAACCACTCCGCAAAAAGCCCCACATCCAGCGTCTGACCCAGGAACGGCTCATCCACATATCCCACCGTGCAGGCGGCCCCCCGCTTCAGGAGCGGTCCCACCCAATGATTCGTATTCGAGTAGATATCCTGCGCGCTGAAAGAATGCAGGTGATAGGCAAAGGCTCCCGGCACGAACTCGGCCAGCCCTTCCGCGAAAGGGCCGCTGGCGTTCCAGTCGTACCAGCCGGCATAAAAGGCGAGTGAGGGCAATGGCCGCTCGGCAGCTATCGTGGCCGGCTCCTCATCCAGCAAAAAGTCCAGCCCCGCAGTGCGCCACCAGTAAGCCGCCCGCCGCAGCCAGAGATCGCCCAACAGATAGCCGCGGTCTTCCTCACGCTCCGTCAACCCCCGCACATCGAAGCAACCCTGCCCCCAAAGCCCCTCTTCTTCAGCTTTGAGCGCCTTATCCACCAATCCCATGGCGATCTCATCGCTTGGCCCGTCCAGTCGAGCCACCATGAGGAGATGCTTTTCGGGTCCCATTTGGGCAGGGGTCACCTGGGGTGCCGCGGCCTCATTGGGCAAAAATCCTTCCAGCCCATCAAAAGCAGGCAACTTCTCTTTGGACTGCCTGCGCAAAAAAACGGAAGCCAGCTCGCTATCCACAGCGGCACCGCATTGCTTCTTCTGGTCCAGCCGCCGTTTATCGTAAATCACGAAAGGAATCCCGCGGCAGAGCACCAGATACCGAATCCCACCGGCAGGCGCCTCCAAGGCGTTTGTGGAGCGCCCAAGCGTTAAAAGCCCCTTCTTTGAGAGCTGCTCCAGAATCGGCTTCTCAATCTGGTTTTCATAATCGCTGCGCTGGATGCCGCCGCTCCAGGCAGGGCTAATCGCGATCAGGTTGTTGGTGGGGATGTTTCGCTTCTCCAGATAGTGACGCGCAATTTTGAGCGAGCCCGGATACTCCGTACTGTAGACCACCGCCGTTGCCAAAGCCTCCTCTTCAACACTGGGCCAGATAACGGCATTATTAGTGGCGGTTGTCGTATTAGTCGTCCTGCCGCTCTGCTCTTCCACCTCTGCAAAGGCCCCGAAAACTCCGCAGAAGAGGAGCGCCACCCCCAGTAATAGTCTGCTTGCCATCCTTATTTTGCACGGAATACTCATAGTTTTCCCCGAGGAAGTCTATATGGGAGCCCCACATCGGAGCAAGAAGTTACGCTCTCATGGCGACTTCCGCCCGCTTCGCTCCCTAGCGCTTCCAAAACTTCCACCAGGGACTCCGCGCTTTTTCAACTGCCGGCAAAACCTCTTTTGGCGAAACGTTCGTTTTAGGTGCGGGAGAGGAGGATTCCTGGCCCAGCTCAAAGCGCCGAACATTTATCCGCCCCTCCGAAGCATTGCCCAGCTCCAAAAGGAGCGCGTTTTCCAGGAGCGTCCGCCCAGCCCAGGCAACATCCATCGGCACGCCAGCCTCCATTGCCCTGTCACGCCGAATATCCATCATCTTCCGGAAAGCCCGCGCATCCAGCGCAACGGGGTCCCGAGAAAACCAAAGCTCATTCAGCTCCTGCGTATAATGCAGGAAGCTGGCGCTCTGCCCGCGATATTGACAAAAAAGAGCATCCGTAATGCAAAGCACCACCTTGTCACCCACCGCCTCCATCGCATAAATCTCAGTCGCCGCCTCTGCCAAACGGTAGCCATCGGCTTCAAAACGCAAAAAATTATCCGTGCTCCCGCTGGCCAGACTGTAAATATGGCCAGTAGCCCCCAAAGAATTGTGATGGAGCAGAGGCGTCACCAGAATGATCCGCGTCACCTCCTGGCTCAGAAGTCTGCTGACAAAGGAGCGCCGCCCTGGCTGCTCTTCATCTGCCGAGAGCCCGGGCTCAATGCGAATAGCTGGCTCGACGCTCTTCTCCTCCTTTTGGGAGAGCCCCTGCCTCTCCTTCGCAAACTCCACGTCTCCATAAACCAGACTTGAGGGGAAAAAGGAGCTGTAAAACACCTCTTTATCAAACCCGGCCTCCGCCGTTGCCTCCACACGCACTCCGCATTCCTGAGCCAGCTTCACGAACCCGGCCCCATAAAGCGCCTCCCATGAGCGGTCCCAAATCACTATATGTTCTGCCGGCACTCCGGCCTCTCCAAGCAGCTCAATCAAAGCCCGCACCACCTCCGGCCGTACCCCGCCTGCTCCATCCTTCAAAGCATAGACCTTGATCCCGACGATGTCATCGGCCCCCACCAGTTTCCCGAGCCCCTCCGCCGCATCAGCGCTTCCCAGCAGCTCGCTAATCCCTCGGCGCATCATCGGCCCCAACGGCTCCTGCCGTGGCCGAAACACCTCCGTGGCGGCCCGATCATGGACCTCAACCACGAGCGAGCGCTCCGGAAGCGCTGCCTGCAACCCAAAAGCGGTGAAAAGACCAAGAACCAGCATCCTGATGCAAAAAGAATTATAAAAGGTTCTCAACAGATACCCCTCCTTTCCGTTTTAATAAAATAGCTCTTTTTTCCCACAGTTAAAATCGGTATAATTCAACCCAGTGGGCTCTTTCCGTTAAGGCTATTGTCAGGCAAGCATCCGGAAATGCAAGCCTTTCTGCCCGAAACAGAGAGTTGAGGATGGATGTTTTAAAAAGAAGAGTTAAAATGGAGCTATGAGCGTTGGGATCAAAAATGCACTGTTCACGATTCTGGCCGTTATCGGGGTAGGTTTCCTGGCCGGCTGCACTCCTTCCGGCCCCAAAGCCCTCCTGCAGGGAGAGGAGCTCCTCAATAAAGGCCAGACGCGCGAAGCGGTCAAAAAAATGGAGCGCGCCGTCAAGTATATGCCCAATAACCCGCTGGCATGGAACTATCTGGGCGTAGCTCTCCATACCGCCGGACGCCAAGATGAAGCCCTCCACGCTTACCAGAAGGCATCCGCCATCAATCCTCACATGGATACCCTCTACTACAACCTGGGCTGCCTCTACCTCGACCGCAAAAATTACCAGATCGCTATCCACTCTTTTTCCAACTACCTCAATCTGGAAAAAAACATGAACTTTGAACCGGCCTGGGAAAAAATCGGCTATGCTTTCCTCGCCGTCCAGCGCAGCGACCTGGCCGCACGCTCCTTCAGCAATGTCGTCATCCTGAACCCCCAGAACGCCAAAGCCTATAATACGCTGGGCCTGATCGCCGCCACCGAAAAAAATACCCTCCTGGCGATGAAGCACTTCTCCAACAGCATATTGGCCGATGCCGCCTACGCTCCGCCTCATCTCAATACCGCTATCCTCCTCCAGAGAACCGGCGGCAATACAAACCTGGCTCTGGCCCTCAACCGCTACGAGCGCTACCTGGCTCTGGCCCCCAGAGCGTCGGACACCCAGAGAGTGGAAAACCAGGTATCTGCTTTGCACAAACTGCTCAGCGCGGAAACCGAGAATAGAACCGTACCGGAACCGGCCGCCACTTCGCAAAAACCAACCGCAGTGGCCTCCCTCGATCAAAAACCGGAGCCAGATACCCAACTCCCTGCCACCAACCAGCTTGCACAGACTGAAAACGATGCCCCCGAAACCAAACTCTCCACCGAAAAAAATGGCGTCATCGTGACCAAACTCCAGCAAACCAGTTTACCAACACAACAACCCGCCATAAGAGAGACCACCGCTGAGCCCGAACCGGTTGTCGCTGCGACGGTGCCCAGTACGACCGGCACCAGCGAACCTCCTGAAGAAATTGACCTGGCAGCGCTCCGGAAAGAATCTCCCGAGCCGCTCATTAAAGACCTCACCCCACCCGAACCGGCTCCCCGGAGCAGCGAACCCGCGCTCCAACCGGAGAACATTCTCCCCAGAAACGAAGAACCCAAACTGAGTCTGGAGCCCAGTTTGACAGCGGAACCGGAACCGGAGCCCGCACCGGTCCTCCAGCCGCCGGCCGAAAGAGTCCGTGTCGTCAAAGTCACCTCTACCCCAACAGCCTCCGATACCAGAGCCTCCGCCCAGGCTGCACCGGCGGATACCGATCCGGAGAGAGGCAACTTCTTTTCCAGAGTCTTCGGCAAAAGACGCTCAGCCGACCCCTCCGAAAGCGAGCATCCTGCACCCGTAGCGGCCTCCTCTGAACCGCCGGCCATCTCCGTTACTCCGGTCGATGTCCCTGCCGAGCCCCAAGTCGTCAATATCCCCCCCAGGGAGAGAACCGCTCCGGCTCCCGTCGCGCCAGTGCCCACACTCCGCGTCTACGAGCCCTACACCTACCAAAACCCGCCGGCCGCTGCGTCAGGCAACCGCGAAGAGGCTTACCCCCTCTTCCAGAGAGCCTTCCGCGCGCACCAGGAAAAAGATTTCCCCACCGCCATTGAGTATTACAGCAAAGCTATCCAGAAAGACCCCGCCTGGTTCGAAGCCCACTTCAACCTCGGTCTGGCCTGCTACGGCGCCGGCGAATACTCCTCCTCGCTCCTGGCCTTTGAGAATGCGCTGGCCCTCAAGCCCGATTCCTGGGAAACCCGCTACAACTTCGCGCTGGCCCTCAACAAGGCCGAGCACCCCAACGAAGCGATCGTCGAACTCAAAAAAGTCACGCGCCTGAACGATTCCTACGCCAACGCCTGGCTTGAGATGGGTGTCATCTACCAGAACCGCTTCGCCGACATCGAAAACGCCTACCGCTCCTACCAGAAGTTCGTCGCACTGGCCCCCAACCACCCCAGCGCCTACACCACCAAAATCTGGCTCGCCCAAAACGCCTCCAAAGTAAAAGCCCAGCCATAAACTTGGGGGGCCGCCCGGAGGCATAGCCGGCCTCAGTTGTCAGTTCCGGCTTCATTTTTCACTTTTCGCAAGGACTCCCCTCGGATTCCTTGCAAAATTTATTATCACCTTTATCCCTCACCCTTTTCCGTATCCCTCTCCCTTTCCACGCCTGAATTCCACAAGTTAAATTTAAGT
>JAGVTF010000098.1 GCA_019136955.1 Verrucomicrobiota bacterium | reverse complement strand
ACGCATTCGGGGTGCGCAACGATCTTTGCCGCAGGGTGTTGCTTCTTCGCTTCGGCGACTGCTTCGGCGGTGAACTGGGCGTGTACATAGCAAAAGCCGGGCCAGAGCAGCATTTTGCGGTCGGTTTGCTCCATCACCCAGGCACCCAGATTCTCATCGGGAGTGAAGAGAATGGGGCGATCAGATGGGCTGGCCGCCACGACCTTGACCGCATTGCCGCTGGTGCAGATGACGTCCGAGAGCGCCTTCACCTCTGCAGAGCAGTTGATGTAGGAGATGACGTAGAGCTCGGGATGTTTTTCTTTAAATTTTCTCAGCTCTTCGGCGGGGCAGCACTCTTCCAGGCTGCAGCCGGCGCTGGCATCGGGCAGGATGACGGTCCGCTCCGGGTTCAGTATTTTGGCGGTTTCGGCCATGAAGTGGACTCCGCAGAAGAGGATGACCCGTGCATCGGCTTTGGCGGCCTGGCGGGCGAGCCCGAGAGAATCGCCGACATAGTCCGCAACGCCCTGAATTTCTGCAGCCTGATAGTTGTGGGCCAGGATGAGCGCCTGATGTTTTTCTTTAAGGCGGCGGATTTCAGCCTGGAGCTCTGCAACCCGCTCTGGTGAGCGGGCTGGAGCAGGCACCTCAATTTGGAAGGGATTGGCGCAATCGCTATGGGCGACGCTCTGGCAGTGCCGAATGAGAAAATCAGGAATCTCAATATCCATGTGATAAAGATAGCAGAAATATCGCCACTCTTCAAGGAAGAGTGAGGGCTGGGCGGCCTGAAAAAAGGGTTGCGAGCGGCGGAAAGGGGAGCGGCAGCCCTGCAATCCATATAACCGGTTGAACTTCAAATCCATTATAAAAATTGAATAAGTGCCCCTTTCGGAGCCTTCGTAAAAGAGATACTTATTTTAACATTTATATATATAGAGAAATTTGGCAGTATTGCGGGGGGCCAATGCGCTATTTTTGGAAATTTCATCAGTTTGAGCCTGTTGCAGTAGAGGAGCTCGCCAGCCGTCTGGGGGTTAGCTCCCTGATGGCGCGTTGTCTCTGGAACCGTGAGGTGCGAAGCGTTGAAGAGGGTGAGAGCTTCCTGGCTCCTTTCCTGAAGAAGCTGGGCGATCCGTTCCTGGTGCCCGATATGGAGAAGGCGGTTGAGCGGCTGCTGCTGGCGCGGGAGCTCAATGAGCCGATCACCATATTCGGCGATTACGATGTGGATGGGATCACGGCCGCTGCGATTTTAAACGAGTTCTTTTTGCGGCTTGGCTGGAACTTCCAGGGCTGCTACCTGCCTATCCGGATGGAAGAAGGGTATGGGCTTTCGCAGGAGGGGATTGATCATTGCATGGAGGGCTACCCGGAGACGCGCGTCCTGCTTGCGGTGGATTGTGGCTCGACCTCGGCGGAGGGGATTGAGCGGCTCCAGAAGAGCGGTTTGGATGTCATCGTGATTGATCATCACCAGATCGACCATGCCGAAAAGCCGTGCCCGCAGGCGCTGGTGAATCCGCGCAACGTGCCGGAGGGTCAGCCGGTGGAGCGGGAGCTGGCGGAGCTGCAATCGCTCTGCTCGGCCGGGCTGGCCTTCAAGCTGGCTCATGCGATTTTGAAGCGGGCCAGGGACCGGGACGAAGAGTGGGCCAGAGAGTTCGACCTCAAAGAGGTGCTGGACCTGGTCGCGCTGGGGACGATTGCCGACCTGGTGAAGCTGAAGGGGGAGAACCGGATTTTCGTGGAGCATGGGTTGAGGCGGATTAACCAGGCGCCGCGGCTGGGGCTGCAGGAGCTCTTGCGGTCGAGCCGGCGCCGTCTGGTTCTGGTGGATGACGTCTCTTTTTATCTGGCGCCGCGGCTCAATGCGGCCGGCAGGCTGGAGGATGCGCAGGTGGCGCTGGAGCTTTTGACCACTACGGAGCCGGCATTGGCGTTCCGGCTGGCGCAGCAGCTTGAGCAGGTCAACCAGGAGCGCAAGGGGTTGCAGAACCGGATTGCCGAGGAGGTGATCAGCCGTGTGCGTCGGAATTTTGATCCGGAAAAAGATTTCGTGATTGTGGAGGGGAGCTTTGACTGGCACATCGGCGTGATCGGGATTGCGGCGGCGCAGGTGGCCAAGCAGTTCCGGCGGCCGGTGGTCATCCTGGGCGGCAACGGGCATACATGGCGTGGCTCCTGCCGGAGCGTGGAGGGCTTTGACATGGCCGAGGCGCTGCGGCAATGCGAGGGGCTCCTCTTGAAGCATGGCGGCCACTCGATGGCGGCCGGCGTGGAGCTGGAGCTCAACCAATTGGAGAACTTCCGGCAATGTTTGAACAAGGCGGCCCACAAAGCGCTGGGGACTGAAACCATAAAACCGAATTTGCTTCTGGATGCCGAGGTGAAGTTCAGCGATGTGACTCCGGAGCGGCTCAAGGAGCTCTTCGGGCTGGCTCCGTTTGGGATGGGCAATCCCTCCCTGGCGTTGGTGGTCCGGCGGGCCCGGATGGCGCGGCCCTGGCGCAAGTTTGGCCAGATGCACCGGCATCTGAAACTGTTTTTGAACGATGGCGGCTCTGAAATCGTTGAAGGGGTGATCTGGAACTTCGAGGAACCGCTTCCGCCGGAGGGGCCGCTGGATGTCGCTTTTGAGCCGACGCTCGATAACTTCGGCGGCCAGGAGGTGGTCCGCCTCAAAATACTGGATTGGAAAGAAAGCGAGGATTGACCCCAGAGCGCACCCGTTATTGCGGGGCCGCAATTGCTTCCGTCGGCTTCGCCTTGAATCATTAAGAGACCATGCTGAAATGGATCAGTAAACTTTTGGCAAAGACCGCCGACTGGACGATACTTTACCCGCAGCGGATAGTGGTCGCCCAGCTTGTTCTGGCCGCCCTCTGCATCTGGTACACCGTCGAGCATCTGCAATTCACCACCGACCGCAATGCGCTGGTCGGCAAGGACCAGATATATCATCAGATTTTCCTCAAATACCAGGAGGAGTTCCCCAACCAGGATGATATCGTCGTGGTGGTGGAGAGCGACAGCTTTGAGCGCAACCGGATGTTCGTGGAGCTTTTGGGGACGCGGCTGGAGGCGGAGACCAACCTCTTCACCGATGTCTTCTACAAAGGGGATATGAAGATGATGGGCAACAAGGCCCTCCTTTTCTCCGATGAGAGCATGTTGATGGATTTGGAGGCCGAGCTCACCAACTATGCCCCTTTTATCAAGGAGTTTGTCGGCATCACCAACCTGGCAGGGCTCTTCGATTATGTGAATGACCGCTTCATGCGGGCGCAAAAGGCCGAGACCCAGGAGAATCTGAACCTGCTCAATACGCTGCCGGCGCTTGACCGGATTCTGGCCGGAGCCCACGGCGCGGTCACCAGACCCGGGGTGCCGATGTCGCCCGGGCTGGCGACGCTTTTTGGCAGTGGCGAGGAGGCCGAGACCCAGCAATACATCACCTTTGGCGAGGGGAAGATGTATCTGGTCAACCTGCACGTCGTCTCGGAGGAGCTGACCGAGCAGGCGGTGCAGCGATTGCGGCAACTGGTGGAGGATGTCAAGATGGAGGTCGGCGGCGTCAATGTCGGCATCACCGGGGAGCCGATTCTGGAGTTTGACGAGATGCTGCAGAGCCAGAGGGATACATCGCTCTCAAGCGTGGTCTCGCTGACGCTTTGCCTGTTCATTTTCTGTTATGGATACCGGGAGTGGCACCGTCCGGTGGCGGCGACGTTCTGCCTGCTCCTGGGGCTGATTTTCACAATGGGCTGGACGACGCTGGTGATTGGGCGGCTGAACCTGCTCACCATAACGTTTTTGCCGATGTTGATCGGGCTGGGGATTGATTTCGGCGTCCATCTGGTCAGCCGCTTTGAAGAGGAGCTCGGCAAGGGGCATGACCCCTCCAGGGCGATTCATATTTCGCTGGTCAATACGGGGCTGGGGATTTTCACCGGCGGGATTGCGACGGCCGGAGCGTTCCTGGCGATGGGGCTGGGGAAATTTCAGGGCGTAAAGGAGATGGGGATTATCAGCGGTGGCGGGCTCATTATCTGTCTGGTGCCGATGATGACGATTTTACCGATCCTCCTCCGAAAAGGGGTCGGCCTGCGGCGCAAAAAACAAGAGGGCCGCAAGGTGTCGCGCCTGCGTCTGGGGGTCGACCGGCTCTGGATGAGAATCCCCAAAACACTCTTCGGGCTGAGCCTTCTGGTAACGGTTGCCTCGGTCTACTTCGCGTTCCCCAGAATTTACTTTGATTATAACCTGCTCAACATGCAGTCGCGCGACCTGCCGGCCGTGGTTTTGGAGCATCGGTTGATTGAGGCGGCCACCCACTCGGTTCTCTATGGGGTGGTGATGGCCAAAGATTCGCAGCAGGCGCTCTACCTGCAAAAGGAGATGGAGAAGCTCCCCAGCGTGAGCCATGTCCAGTCGGCGGCCCAGTTCATGGAAGATGAGCGGGTGGCGGAGAAGCTCGAGCGCATCGGGCGCATCAAGGAAATCGCGGCACCGCTGCAAATACTGCCGCCGGAGCTCAACAAGGTCGATGTCAACCTGCTCGACCAAGAGCTGGTACGCCTGCAGGGGCATGTGAACTTCGCCATCAGTGAGGTGAAAGACGACCCGGAGGAGGCTGAGCTTTTGGAGACGCTGCGGCAGCTTTCGGAGCGGATTATCGACCTGCGGCTCACCTTCCTGCGCTATGACCCGGAGGAGGTCGCGCGCAAGCTTGGCTACTATCAGTACTCGTTTTTCCTTGATATATCGGAGACCTTTCAATCGCTCAGGGACCAGGATAACAGCGGACCGCTGCGGCCGGAGGACCTGCCCAAGCCGCTGCTCAACCGCTTCGTGAGCAAGAACGGCGTCTATGCGCTGGAGGTCTTCCCCAAAAAAGATGTCTGGGAGCGCGGCAACCAGGAAGAGTTCGTGCAGGAGCTCCGCTCGGTCTATGCGGAGGTGACCGGTTCGCCCGTGCAGCTCTATGAATATACCTCGCTGCTCAAGAACAGCTACGTGGAGGCGGCCTGGTATTCGCTGGGTGCGATCCTGCTTCTTCTCTACCTGCGCTTCCGCAACCCGGTCTATGTCCTGCTGGCGCTGATACCGGTGGCGGTTGGTATGTGTTGGCTGGTGGGCGCCATGGTGATTTTTTCGATTCCTTTTAACCCGGCCAATATCATGTCGCTGCCGATGACCGTCGGTGTCGGCGTCTCCGGCGGTATCCAGATATTGAACCGCTATCTGGAGGAGGGCAAACCGATGGTGCTGGGCAATAGCACCGGTCTGGCGGTCATCATCTCGGCCCTCACGACCATTGCCGGCTTTGGGAGCCTCATGCTGGGACGCCACCAGGGCATCCAGAGCCTCGGTTTTGTGATGGGTGTCGGGACCCTGATGTGCATGATCGCCGCGCTGACGATTCTGCCGGCCCTGATGATTCTGCTCAAGCGGACCGGCTGGCTCACCCGCAGAGATACCTTGCAGGAGGAAATCCAACCCGATTAAGAAAATGAAACAGAGAGAGCTGGATACGATGGAAAAAAGCGCCAGGGAGGCCTCCATCCTTTTTATGGGGACTCCGGAACTGGCCGCCTACTGCCTGCGCCAGCTCGTTCTGGCTTCCCGAGAAGAGGGACGGGGACTCTGGAAAATCACCGGCGTCATTTCCCAGCCCGATAAACCAAAGGGGAGGAACCTGCGGCTCCAGCCAACTCCGGTCAAGCTCGTGGCGGAGGAGTTCGGCATCGAGTGCTACCAGCCGCGCCGGGCGCGTGACCCCGAAGCGCTGGAGTGGATATCGAGCAAGGCGCCCGACCTGATCATCGTGGTCGCCTATGGGCAGATATTGCCGCAGGCGCTCCTGGATATCCCGCGGCTGGGCTGCGTCAATGTGCATACTTCCCTTTTGCCGCGCTATCGGGGTGCGGCTCCGATCCAGTGGGCGATTTGTGACGACTGCCCCGAAACCGGTGTGACGCTGATGAAGATGGATGCGGGGCTCGATACGGGCGATATTATCGCGAGTGTCACGACGCCGATTTGTGAAGAGGATGACTGTTGCAGTCTGCATGAGCGGCTGGCGGAGCTCGGAGCCGACCTGCTCGTGGCGACGCTGCCCGATTACCTGGCCGGACGCATCACCCCCGTGCCCCAGCCTGAAGGGGAGCAGCTCTATGCGCGCAAAATCTGCAAAGAAGATGGACGGCTGGATTGGTGCCAGCCGGTCCGCTCGCTCTGCTGCCGGATTCGCGCCATGACCCCCTGGCCCGGGGCATTTACTTTCCTGCCCGTGGGTGAGAAGAAGGTGCTTCTCAAAATCTGGGAGGCTACCGGCTCCTGCGAAACGGTGAGTGAGCCCCCCGGGACGATTCTGAAGGCCGAGGGCGATGAGCTCCATATCGCCTGCGCTGAAGGCATCCTCAAGGTGCATTGCCTCCAGCGTGAAGGCAAAAATCGCCTCACCACCCGCCAGTTCCTCTCCGGCCACCGCGATCTGCTCGGCGTCCGCCTGGGGTAGGTTCTTCTAAAGCTTATAGCGCAACTTGTCGATATGCGAAGAAGGTTTTAGCTTTTAGCAGTATTAGACCGGCAACTTGCGTTTTTCCAACTCAATTTTTTCTCCCTTCCTCAAAAAAATGAGGATATTCCGGATATGTATAAAGCTGGATTTTGTCAAATTTCCCAGATACGATTCGCTTTCAGCGACGCAATGATAGATGAAGAGTCAAGAGGTTCTTTGATAATGGTCTAAACGTGAGCAATGAAAATGCGAATAGTGAAGCTGGTTTGGCTTGGCGGGAGTGGGTCGGCGAGAATATCAGCCGTTTCCTGCTGTACGCCCGCCAACAGATTCATCATTCCCTTGATGCCGAGGACCTTGTCCAGGAAGCGCTGGCTGAGCTTTGGCGGAGAAATCCGGGTCGCATTCCCGAGCTGCCCCATGTTTATACGACGATTCGTACCCGTGCGATTGACCTGATACGCAGCCGCAGGCGGCGTGTGCGGCGGGAGCAGTTCGGCGAAGGCGTTCATGGCGGAGAGGAACCGGAGGGTCTCTTCGATGACGTGCCGGGGGGTATGATTTCGAGTGAACGGCACAAGGAGTTGGAAGCCGCGCTCAAAACGCTTTCTGATAAAGAATCAGAGGTAGTAGTGCTGAGCGTTTGGTCGGGTATGAGTTTCGCCGAGATTGCCGAGGTGACTGAGTGCAGCAAGAGTACGGCGGCTTCCCGTTATCGGTATGCGTTGGAGAAACTCCGCAAACTAATGAAACATTTTTGAGAAACGAAGAAATTATGAGTAAGCGAAGAAAAGATGATTTGGAGGATTTTGAGCGGATGCTGAAGGGGGTGGAGATTCCCCGGGCGCGTCCTGAGTACCTGCGAAAAATTTACGCGATCTCTTCTTTGGAAGCGGCGTCCGCGGAGCGGGGGAGCGGTCAACGTTCGTGGCTGAAGATGGCAATCCCATTGGGGATTGCGGCGGCGGTTACTCTGGTGTTCTGGAGCGTACG
>JAGVTF010000181.1 GCA_019136955.1 Verrucomicrobiota bacterium | reverse complement strand
GGGGGAATTCATGCTGCTTTTGCTTTGGTTGGAGCAATGGCAGGGGTGTTGGTACATCGCTTTGGGGAGAAGGCCAGTTTTAACAAGACATTGCTTCCGATGTTGCTGGGACTGGCAGTGGCAGCTCTGCTGGCAGCCTATTGGGCTCGTCATCAATGGATTATATCCAGAACGGCAGCTACTCCCACCTGGTTCTTTTTTTGCTGTGCGGTCTTCTTTCTCCTCTTTACCTTAATTTACTGGACTGTGGAGGTGGCGGGTAAAGGTAAATGGTTCAAGTTTTTGCACCCGGCCGCTGTTGCTTCTCTAACCTGCTACATGATTCCCTATATTTGGGTGAATGTGCAGGCATTAACCAAATGGGGTTATCCCAAGATGCTTAATGAGGGATGGCCGGGGCTTTTACGTTCATTGGTGGTTTCGCTGGCATGTATTGGCGTTGGCTGGATACTGATCAAGGTAAAGGTGAGATTAAAAATATAGTTGCATTAGAGGCCTTATTGGGGAAGAATGCTCTTTCAATGTTGGTACAGTCTTATGGACTGCGCAAAAGATTTAAAACGATGAAAAGAATATTGGGCTTTTTTTTATGTAGTTGGCTTGCGGCCACTCTCTGTTATTCAGCAGACATTCCACAAACCTGGATAGATGAGTTTCGTTCTTTTTCAGCTCAATTGGCCTGGCCCGTTATGGCACCGGCCGAGGAGAGCTGTGCCTGGGAAATTGAACTGGAAGCTACTATTAACTTTGACGAGGGAAATGAAGCTAAAGTTCAAGAGTTGAAAGCACCCATACTGGAGAACTGGTCCTGGCTTCAGAGGAAACGGGCTCACGGTTTATGCTGCAGAAACACCAAAAAACCTTTAAAGACCAGCAGCCATTGAGAATGACTCAGTTTTCTCTTTTCACTAATGCGGTTCAATATTTGGTGGCACTCAATGCCAGCAAGCTGGCACTTTGGCCTGAAGATATGGAAGTGCGCCAGCTTGAAGGGGAGCATGACTGGCAGGTAACTTCAAAAGGCGCAAAAGAGCAACTGGAGATACAGGGCATGTTAAGCAGCTTCCCCACAGTTGCAAAGCTGACTGGGTCTTACCCAGTAACACTTACAGTCAAACATTGGCGCGGCAATGAAGAGTCATGCCAAAGGCTTACCAGACTTCTTGAAGAAAACCAGACTCTCGGTGCAGAGGTAAATGTTGAAGAGGGGCACTTGAGCGAAATGGCCAATGCTGCAGTGGATTTTCTGGAAGAAATAGTCTATTCCAAGCTGGCCCCTTCGTTTTTGCCAGACCTGATGAAAGGGGTAGAACGAGTTGACGGACGACCGCTGGTTGTGGTGAAGGGAACTCCCGAAGAGATGGGCAAAAGCTACGGGAAGCAGCTTCGAAGAGCAACACTTTATAATTGCCGAAAAATACTTTTCGGGTTTGGTCTCTATCAGGCGATTGAAAAAGGGGAGTGGTTTCCGCATCTTTTACTTCAGGCTTTTGAGCGACAAGAGCCTTGGCTTTCAGCTCGCTATATTGAAGAGATGAACGCTCTGGCCGACGAACTGGAAATTCCCAGAGAATATATTTATGCAGCCAATATTTTCCCAGAGTTTTTTCACTGCTCAGGCATGGCCTATAGAGGAAAGGCGACTGAGGGCGGGCAACTGTTGCATGGGCGAGTGCTGGACTACATGACTGGTATTGGCTTGCAGCGGGCTGCTGTTACAGTTGTTTTTGTGCCAAATGATCGACATGCCTGGGTGAATATTGGTTATGCTGGGTGTATCGGTACCGTTACCTGCATGAACGAGAAAGGCCTGGCTTTTGGTGAGATGGGCGGTAGGGGAGAAGGCTACCTGGACGGAATTCCCATGACCTTCCTGATGAGGGAGGTTGCTGAGCGGTTTGAAACAACGGCTGAGGCTGTGGAGTGGATTAAGGCTGTTCCCAGGAGCTGCGAGTATTTTTACGTGCTCTCGGATGCCAGGACACACGGTGCCGTGGGCATTGCCTCCTGGGCCTCGGCTTTGGCGAAGGAAAAAGGCTTAGAGGAAGATATTCTAATTATCTATCCCGGAGAAAAAGTAGACCTTTTGCCCAGAGGCATTGAAGATACCTGCCTGTTGGCCAGCAGCCACTACTACACCACACTGGCAGACCGCACAGAGGCTCACTATGGTAAAATCAACCCCGAAATTGCCTGGCAAATTATGGGCGAAGGAGTGGCGCGAACCTCCGCGCTGCATATTGTTCTCTTTATTTAACTATTTTGGTGTGTTCTGCATTGTTTGTAGCCCAGGCCTTTGCTGCTTGGGAAAAGGAAATGGCTGCCTTCAAAAAGCAGGATGAAGAAAACCCGCATCAACAGGGACTTACTCTTTTTGTTGGCAGCTCAACCTTCACTATCTGGAAGAACATGCAGGAAGATATGCCCGATATCCCATTGATTAACCGTGGATTTGGTGGCTCTCAGGTCAATGACCTGATAGAACAGTATGACACAGTGATTGCTCCTTATCATCCGCGCCATATCGTCATTTATGAAGGAGATAACGACTTGGCAACAGGTAAGGCCCCGGAGCTGGTGCTGAGTCACTATAAACAACTGGTGACAATGATACGGAGTCAGTATCCGGAAGTGCCAATCACAATTGTTTCAGTTAAGCCATCGGAGTCGCGCCGGAATAAGATGGAAGAGATGCTTGAACTCAATCAAATGATCAATGTCTGGGCTTCACTGACTGAGAACCTTTACTACCTTAATACCTTTGATATTACTGTAAACGGTGAAGGCAATCCAATCACTGAGTATTTTCTGGAAGACAAACTTCATTTGAACCAAAATGGCTATAAGGCTTGGGCTCGAAAAATTGTCGAGCATTTAACAAAAGTAAATTAAACAACTAAATAGTAAACATCATGAAGAACAGAATTAAATTAATCATGGCCAGCTTAATGGCTGTAAGCTTTCTCATTCCAAATATTTTGGCCGAGTCAGTCGTAGCAGAAGGGGCAAAGTTGCAGCTTCTCTCCAAAGGCTTTTCCTTTACGGAAGGGCCAACCTGCGATTCTAAAGGAAATGTTTATTTTACCGATCAGAACTTGGACCGCATTTTGAAGTGGAGTACTGATGGTATCCTAACTGTTTTCATGTCTCCTTCCGGCCGCGCAAACGGAATGTTTATGGATGACAAGGATCGTCTGATTGCCTGTGCAGATGAAAAAAATGAGCTTTGGAGAATTTCAATGGATGGAACAAAAGAGGTGCTGATGAAAGGAACCGATGCTAATGGGAAGCTTTTTAATGGCCCCAACGACGTATGGGTTCACCCCAACGGCAACTACTACTTCACTGACCCTCTTTACCGGCGTCCCTGGTGGGACAGCCCAATGGGATTATTGGCACTCCGGATGGAAAAAAACTTTTTGTTGCAGATATTAGTGCCGGCCTAATCTATCGCTACGATATCCTTTCCGATGGCACCCTGGATAACAAGGAGCTTTTTTGTAGAGGGCAATCTGACGGCATGACGTTGGATGTCGAAGGTAACCTCTACATAACCAATTCTCGTGGTGTAGTGGTTTTTGACAAAACAGGTAAGGAAAGCGAAGTAATCAAAGTGCCTGAAGGCTGGACAGCAAATGTGAGTTTTGGCGGAAAAAACCATGATGTTCTCTTCATTACTGCAAGCAAAGGGTTTTACAGCATCCAGCTAAAGCATAAAGGAGCTAATGCTACCAAGTAAGAAGTAAGGCTCTTTGAAGAAAAACTGAAATGTTATAACGTGACAGCAGCCCCTGTGATTAATCCTCAGGAGTGACTTTGATAATTACACAAGTAAAGTCGTCATCCAGGGTGCTGCTGCTCGCAAATGCGATTCCTTCCTTATAAATTTCATCAATAATCTGGCTGGAGGTTTTTTCAATATTTTTACGGATTACCTCCAGTATTCGCTCTGCACCGAACATTTCCTCTGATTCTGAAAAAACTTCCTGCAT
>JAGVTF010000094.1 GCA_019136955.1 Verrucomicrobiota bacterium | reverse complement strand
CTCTGGAGGCAACATGCCAGGCAGTGAGGGGTCCATCGCCACCAGGTAAGAGATCAGCATCAATCCCATGATGCAACCACCCTTCCAGAAAGCGGAGAAATTACCGGCCACCAGACCGGAGAGAATATTCAACGAAGCTCCACCCTGGCGCGAAGCGTTCACCACCTCCTGCACGTGGCGGGAGTTGGTCGAGGTAAAGACCTTGGTCAGCTCGGGAATCAAAGCGCCGGCCACGGTTCCGCAACTGATAATAATCGAAAGCACCCACCAGAGGCTTCCGGCGACCTTCCCGTAACCGCTGGCGACCAGAGTCGGGTCCACCACCTTAAGATCACTCAAAAGCAGATAGCTGGCACCAAAAGTGGCCACAATCGAAACGGCTGAGGTCACCCATACCAGGTGAGTCAGAGGGGCTTCGAAATCAAAATCCTTCTTTCCTGAAAAGAGAATATTGCTCAGGAACTCGTTGATATAGTAAGAAGCCAGAGAAGTAATGATCATCAGGGCGCGCATGGCGAAAATCCAGATGATGAGCTGGGCGCACAAGAACGGGCTCACAGCCAAAGCAATGGCCAGGAACGCCACCAGGGCGACACCGGTCACGCCGTAAGTTTCAAAACCATCGGCAGTCGGGCCGACACTGTCACCGGCATTGTCGCCCGTGCAGTCAGCAATGACACCAGGATTCTTCGGGTCATCCTCGGGCAACTGGAAGACGATCTTCATCAGGTCCGACCCGATATCGGCAATCTTGGTAAAGATACCGCCGCAAATACGAAGCGCGCTGGCTCCCAGGGATTCACCAATCGCAAAACCGATAAAACACGGCCCGACCAGTTCTTTGGGAAGGAAGGCGAGAATCGCAATCATGAAAAAGAGCTCAATGCAAACCAGCAGAAGCCCGACACTCATCCCGGATTGCAGGGGGATTTTGAGCGTCGCCAGCGGGTTGGCAGTCAGAGAAGAGAAAGCGGTCCGGCTGTTGGCCTGGGTGTTGATCTTGATCCCAAACCACGCCACACCATAGGAGCCGAGTATCCCAAACACCGAGCAGCCCAGAATGATGATGATCTGCCACAGCGTCTTATCTTCCTGCAAGATACCAAAATAATAATAAATACAAACGGCAATCAGCAGCCAGAGGATCACAAGGAACTTACCCTGCTGCAGAAGGTAGGTCTTACAAGTTTCATAAATCAGCGCTGAAACATCACGCATCGCTCCATGCACAGGCAGATTCTTGGTCTGGATGTACTGGAAAAGCCCATAAGCGCCACCCAGCGCGCAGATCACCAGCCCGATGTACATGAGCGTCATGCCGCTTAGCGACTGACCCAGCACATGAAAAGTAGCGGCTTTTAGATCCGGCAAGTTAATATCCGCTTCACCTGCATGAGCGGAGCATACGGCGGCGACTGCTAACAAAACGGCAGGCAACACTCGCTTCATCAAACTAAACCTGTTGGTTGACATAACTCTATCTATTCTTATTCTCTTACCTGTTTTTTTTGCAAAAAGCAAACCCCTCCCCGGACAATCCTTTGCCGAACTTTCTGGGGGTCGCCACAGACAAACCCGTGCATGTTGAACCAACATTTCCCAAGAGTCAAGGGTATTCTCAGGTCAACAAAAAATATCCTGGAAAAAAGCCTAAACAGTTGAAAATTATTTATACTCTGCTAACGTATACTTAAGTTTTGGCAAGAGAGCTTGTGAAAACTTGACTGTATCATTCTTATAATTAACGAGTTATGAAAAATACCGGAAACCTGATTCCCGAGAGACTCTCAGGAGTACTATGCCACCACGCCCAATCAAGCTGCGCCAGTGCCGCCGGCGCTCCTGCCGAAGAGCCATTCAAGCTGCCGCCGCTGGCCTTTGCTTACGATGCTCTTGAACCCTACATTGATGCGCAAACGGTCGCGATCCACCATGATAAACATCATGCGGCGTACGTGGCCAACCTCAATAAAGCCATCACCGGCTTCCCCGGCTTCTGCGGCAAGTGCCCAGGCGAAGTGCTCAGAGACCTGAACGCCATCCCTGCGGAAATCCGCACCGCTGTGATTAACCACGGCGGCGGAGTCGCCAATCACAATTTCTACTGGAAGATACTCGGCCCCGATAACAAGGGCGCCAAACCGAAGGGCGAACTCGCCAAAGCCATCGATAAATACTTTGGCAGCTTCGATCAATTCCAGGATAAACTGACCAAAGCCGCGACCGGTCACTTCGGCAGCGGCTGGGGCTGGCTCACCCTCGAAAAAGATGGCACCCTCCTCATTGAGAGCACCTCCAACCAGGATTGCCCGCTCTCCAACGGCAGAGAACCGCTGCTCACCATCGACGTCTGGGAACATGCCTACTACCTGAAATATCAGAACCGCAGACCCGAGCATACCACCGCTATCTGGAATCTCTTCAACTGGGATTTCGTCAGCAACCGTTATGCGCAGTTGATCAAGGACCTTTAATATGCTTAAATCGGGGCACCAGGCAAAGGTGCCCCCTCGGTCATATACAAAAACCGACTCGCGGAGTGGGCGCCGAAGGTTATGTAAACCAACTGTCTCCTCCAAGAGTTTGTTTTGAAAATGTCTTATAAAACAGGCTCATCCGAAGGGGTGAGCATTTTTTTATCCCTCCCAGAAGGGATGACCCCCCTTTTTAACGCCGAGCCCAAATCCCCAGCCGGTGCAAACTGCAAAGCGCTCAACCGCTCAGCGCTCCCGCTCAATTCCATCGGCGAAATAGCAGACCTCCTCCAGCGGGCTGCGGCAGCGGAGGGCTTTGCCCCTGCCGCATGGGAGGAATGGCTCCAGAGCGGCTGGAAGGTGCTGCTCCTCTCACGCGATGGCGGGGTCGATTTTCCCCCCGAGATGCCGACCGGCCGGATTCTCCTGCCCGTACCGGTTTTTCGCTGGTCCCTGGGGCAACGGCTCGACCAGACCTGGCTGGACCTCCAGCTCCCGCTCCTGCTGCGCCTCCTCCAGAAATCCCCAAGCCGCTCTGGTCTCCTCCTCTGCTATGCCGAGAACCTGCTCCGAGTGCAATCCATCCCCAAAAACATACCCGCAGCCGACGTGGTTCACTTTGGCGTCTGGGCACCGCCCGAAGAGCTGGCCGGCAAAGGGGCGCTCCTCTGCAACCGCAATGCCCCCGCTTCATTGGCTGCCTATCTGGCACGGCCCACCGCCTCGCAGCTCCGCGATCTGGGCCTTGACTATGCCTTCCTTGGCGATACCGGCATCCAGCTCCTCAGCGCCGAAGCGGTGAAGCTTCTCCTCTCCCAGAGCGAACAAACCCCCGAGAGCAGCTTCCCGGCGCTCTTTCTCCAATCCCTGGGCCGGAACCCCACATGTCCCAAGCCCGACCTGAGCGACCGGCTCACCTCTTCCGTCTGCATCCTGGAAGATGGCCGGCTGCACCCGCTCCACAACGGCCGCGACCTCATCCAGAGCACCTCTTCCCTGATGAATCTGGAGCTGAACGAAACCAAGCTCGGCATGATGGGCGCCAAACGCCACCCCAATCAATACCTCCAGAACTCCCGCTTCTCTTTCCCGCTGCGCCTGGATGCCAACCATACGCTCTGGGTTGAAAACAGCGTCATTCCGGCCTCCTGGAAGCTCGCCTCGGAGCATGTCCTGACCGGTATCCCCGAAAACGAGTGGGAGCTCCAGCTTGAACCGCAAGTCTGTCTCGATTTTTCCCCGGAAAACAACGATAACTGGTGCATCAAGTTCTACAGGATAAATGACCGCCTCGCGGCTCCCCTGGATAAAGCGGAGTGGTGCGCCAACCCCGTCGAAACCTGGCTGCGCAAACGCGGGCTCACCGCCAAAGAGCTCTTCCCCGATTGCAAAATTCCCTTTGCCGATGCGAAACTCTTCCCCGTTCTTTCCTATAAGGAGATCAGCGCCCCCTTCATCCAGTGGCTCACGCAGGAAGACCCCGAGCCCTCCGAAGAATTCACCCGCCTCTGGCTCAGCACCACCCGTCGCTCGCTTCATGATTCAGTGGCACAGATGGATTACATTCGCTGGGAGCGCCAGCGCTCCACCCTCCGTGATGAGGGCCTGCAGGCGATGCTCCGCAACTGCCGCTGGAGCGTCTTCTACAAAGCGGACCTGCAATCCACCGCCGAGCTCTTTGGCCAAAGCAAACTCCAACTGCCAGGCATTACCGTTGAAACCGATAAAGGCTATGAGCCGCTCCAGGTGGTCCACGACCGCATGTTCCGCTCTGCCGTCATGCGCTACCGCAAGGAGCCAGACTGGGAGCATCTGGAAGCCGAGGCTTTCCGGACCCTCTGCCGGATGATCGTGGAGGATGCGCAGATTGAAAAGGTCGAGCCCCGCCGCAGCATCATTGAAGACCAGGTGGTCTGGGGCCGCTGCCCCGTACGTCTGGACCTGGCCGGAGGCTGGTCCGATACGCCCCCTTACTGCCTGGAACGCGGAGGCAGAGTCGTCAACCTGGCCGTGGACCTGAACGGTCAGCCGCCCATTCAGGTTTTTGCCAAGCTCAGCGACCGGCCCGAACTGGTCGTCCGCAGTATTGACCAGGGAGTAGAAAACCGATTCACCAGCTATGAAGAGCTCCGCACCTATGCCCAGCCGGGCGATAGCTTCGCTCTGGCCAAGGCGGCCCTGGCCCAGGTCGGCTTCCTGCCCGAGTTCTCCTCACTCGCCCCCTACCCCGGCCTGAAAGAACAGCTTCAGGATTTTGGCGGCGGAATCGAGCTCTCCCTCCTTTCAGCGGTCCCCAAAGGTTCCGGACTCGGCACCAGCAGTATCCTCGCCGCCACCGTTCTCGCCACCCTGGCAGAGGTCTGTGGACTGGCCTGGGATAGGAACGCCCTCTTTACCCGCACACTGGCTCTGGAGCAGATGCTCACCACCGGCGGCGGCTGGCAGGACCAGGCTGGCGGTATCTTCCGCGGGATCAAAATGATCGAGACCGCCTCCGGCCTCAAACAAAGCCCCGTCCTGCGCTGGCTGCCCGATCAGCTCTTTGAACAGGATTACGCCAATAGCCTCATCCTGCTCTACTATACCGGCATCACGCGCATTGCCAAAAATATCCTCCATGAAATCGTCCGGGGCATCTTCCTCAATTCTCCACGCCACCTGGGCGTCATTGAGGATATCGCGGAGAATGCCCGCAACGCTTTCAACGCCATCCAGATGGCCAGCTATTCCTCACTGGTGGAAAGCGTGCGCGAGAGCTGGCGCCTCAATCAGCTCCTGGATAGCGGCACCAATCCGCCCGAAGTACAGGGCATTCTGGATAAAGTGAAGGATTACCTCGATGCCGCCAAACTCCTCGGGGCCGGCGGCGGAGGCTACCTGCTCATGTTTGCCAAAGACCGCGAGGCCGCCGAGCGAATCCGAAGCATCCTCACCGAAAATCCGCCCAATAACCGCGCCCGCTTCGTCCACTTCGCCCTCTCGGACCAGGGCTTGCAACTGACCCGCAGCTAAGCCCCTTGGAGAAACCCGCAGGCGACGATGTTTTAACCGCAGTTTTTAACCGCGGATGAGGAAATTTTTAACCGCAGATTACGCAGATTTGCACAGATTTTTTTGAAGGGAATAACCGGATGCGCCCCTCCCTGCATTTGGAGAGCTAATTGTACGCCCCCATCTGGAGGCATACATCATTGTTATCGCCACTTTCCGCCCGTACCCTTGGGGCGCACATTCTCCGGGTATGCGAAACATACCATTCTCAAGCATCCCAGAGGGATGCCATCCAAACATCCTTCTCTACCGTATGCGGAGCATACCATTCTTGAGCATCCCGTCAGGGATGCCAGAGCATAGCCAGGGGTCTTCAGACCCCTGGTAAGGATGAAAGAAAAATCTCCACCCGACCCCGTAGGGGTCGCATACCGTGATTCACGTGATAAAGAGTGAGCAAATTCATGGTTTGGGAGTGATCGTTTTTTATCGCTCGGGTTGTTTTACGGTTGTTGGCTGCGACCCCTTCGGGGTCGTGTTTTATCTTTAATGGCGTTCTACCAGGGGTCTGAAGACCCCTTGCTATGCGATTGGTATGCTCCGCATACCCAAAGAATGCGCCCCCATTGGGTGCAAAGGAATTAGTAGAGTGTATGCCCCGTACAGGGGCATACATTTACCTCCGGTGAATACAGAGAGAAGAGCGATGATGGGAACATGCAGGAAATTTTCGAATACAGGTTATCTCCATATTACGCAGATTCGCACAGATTATTTATAAAGGGAAGCGCCGCATAAAGACCGATTCAGAAAGAATGCGGATTTTATACGGCGCCTGTTTAATCCCGTGCGGGCTGCCTGCAAGTTATTGGCGGGCGGAGCGCATATCTCAATAGCCGTCGATCCGGTAGTTTACTTCCCCAAGCTCGTTGGTGGCCGGGATTTCCGATGACAGGTCTATCTGATAGTACGGGTCACCGCCTCCTTTGCCATCATTATATTTAGGAGGCAGGGTCTTGCCGGAAAGCCTGGCAGGCGGATAAAAGCTATAATCCGAGACGGCGGCCCGGCACTGTTCGATCCGCTCCGGGAACACCCGAATCACCATAAGATCAAAAGACCAGACGATGTCGCGCCCCATCTCGACCTCCGGGCAATGCGCCTTGACACTCTGAAGCGCGCTGGCCACGGTGTCGTCCGCCGTCGGGAAGTGGGTAGCGATCGTCAATTTGGGTTTGGGGTCGATCTGCTTGAGGATGTAGCCGAAGGCCCCTTGCGTCGTATGCGAGCTGTTCTGTATCTCCATCAGCGCCTTAACGGTATTTTGAAACTCAGAATAGGAGGGATCACCCTCAGAAGGAGGAGCATTCAATCCCATGCTTTTATAGGCCCAGACATCGGGAGGAACCACCATTTCGTGGATGAAGACGTCGACTCCCTTGCCGGCGTTCTTAGCTTGCTCGACGCAGTTGGTTTCAGGCTTGGTGTCGCTCGTATAAACCATGTTCAACTCGTCACCGCCGGGAGTTTTCCAACTGAGTTTGTAGCCCATGGCACCCTTGCGGCAGTGGATTACCGGGAAGTGCGTGATGGTTGCGCTCGTGAGAGCATTGCTATAGGCCACCCCGCCGATTTGCCTCCAATCCAACTCGATAGGCACCAGGGCGTAAGCATCATTAGCGGCATCATCGCTGACCGACAGCGGCTCATGCGGCAAACCCCAACTGGCTTGAGTGGGCGGTTCGTAATCCTCATAGGCAGTGCCCTGGAAGCTGAAGCTCTCCGTATGCCAGCGCAGGGCTTCGCGCAAATACGAGCAAAAAGCTTTAACCCCGTCATCGTAAAAGATATTTGAATTGGCTGGGCTTTCAATACCGGTCGGGCCAGAGCCCCAGACATAGAGCGGCGACTTGCGGTCTGCCGAGGGACCGAAGCAGTAGGTATGAATCAGATCGGTCATATGGTCGGCGTGAAGGTGATTAATGAACACCTTATCCATCAGCCGGTAGCCGACCTTGGCGGCGGCGTAGTTGGCTGAGACGCCAGCGCCCATGTCGAAAATGAATTGATCCACCGGCCGGCCATGATAGTAGGTGTCACTGGGATCGTCTTGCCATCCCACCTCGACGAAGATGCTCATTTCCGCTTGAGCACGACGCACCGGCAAAGGAATCATCGAGCCCATAAAAGTGATCCGCATCTCGTTTGTATCAAGCGGGGTGAGCGGGTCAAACGGCGGCAGTTTTTCAAAATAGGTATAGTGTTCTGTCGCCTGATAATCGGGGTCGGGCGAAACGACCCTGTAGAACATCGGCACTTCCACGGTTCCTTCGGGGCCCAGCCCGGTAAGGTTTGCGTCAGCGTCTTTCCAGGAGTACCAATGAGTCGTCCCGTCTGGGGACCACTGTACCGCGCGGTTCGTACCCGTTCCGCCGGTATCCTTCCAGCTCAGTTTTCCGTTACTAGCGAATGAAGTAATTTCCAACTGTGATTGCGCAATCGTCAAGACCGAGGCGGCCACCGCAACTATCGTTACGATCGCTGCCTGTATGACATATCTCTTTTTCATATCCTTCCTTTATTGGAGTCAGGAGACACTGCGACAAGGTACCCAACATTACATCTTCTGTACCAAATCGCATCGTAACCAACACTCATCTGGAAACTAGCACTTTCAAAAAAACATTACAAGTTTGCTTGAATATTTTTTTCAAATATTTATAATTTACTGCAACACAGTATATTATAAATTTCAACCAGCGAAAAAAAAGCCTGCCGGTTTCAGGAAAAATTTTGAGAGATTGCTCTTTATGACCCGGGAGTCCAGCCGGTGAGTTTTTGGGCGGCCAGGGTGAAGTCTTCCGGCGGCGGGGCGGTGAAGTCAAGCGGCTTATCGCTGGCGGGGTGCGTGAAGGAGAGTTTCCAGGCGTGGAGCATCTGGCGTCCGACGGCATAGCGCGCCTTTTCCTTGAGCTGCGCATTCTGCCGCTTCCCGTAGAGAGAATCGCCAACCAGCGGATAACCGATATGCTTGAAGTGAACCCGCACCTGATGCGTCCTGCCGGTATGAATCCGGACCTCTGCCAGTGCGGCATGTTCGCCCCGGGCCAGGATGCGCCAGGTGGTGAGCGCCTCGCGCCCACGGCGTCCATCGCGGCTCACGCTCATTCGCTTGCGGTTGACGCTGTCGCGCTCAATCGGAGCCTCAATTTTCCCTGACGCAGCGATGCCGGCTCCGCAAAGGAGTGCCAGATAGATTTTACCGGTCGTGCGCTCCTTGAATTGACGGGCCAGGCTCCGGTGGGTGGGGTCATTCTTGGCGGCAATGAGGGCGCCGCTGGTATCCTTATCAAGCCGGTGGACGATCCCCGGACGCGCCACCCCGCCAATGCCGCTCAGCTCCCCTTCGCAGTGATGAAGCAGCGCATTGACAATCGTGTGCCGCTCATGGCCGGCAGCCGGATGCACGCAGACCCCCGGCTCCTTGTTGATGACAAGCAGCGAGCTGTCTTCATAGAGAACATCCAGCCCCATATCCTCGGGCTGCGCCTCTGCCGGTTTGGGCTCTGGCCAGCAAATACTGACCACGTCCCCGGCTCTCGGCTGGCGCGTCGAGCGAATCTTCTCTCCATTGACCTCGACATGCCCCTCGGCAATCAACCGCTGGAGCGCTGCGCGCGATTGCTCCGGGTAGCGACCCTTCAGGAAAACATCCATCCGCTCCCGTGGCAGGCTCGTCTCGATCGTAAACTGTTCCTTCCTACTTTCCATTTTTAGATGAGTTGCCGCTCTTACCGTTTTCCCAACTCCCTCGTCGATAAATCCAAAGTCCCACGCCGGCGGCGAAAATCACCCCGGCGATACACTGGGCCTGAGTCAGGGATAAAAAGAGATGGGGTACATCGCCGCGGAAAAACTCGGTCGTGAAGCGGATCACCCCATAGCCAACCAGATAACAGGCGGTGATCTGGCCGTCATATTTGCGGCGGCGGAAGAAATACTCCAGGAGCCCGAAGAGAATCAGGTTCAGCCCCATTTCATAGAGCTGCACGGGGTGAATATGCGTTCCGCGGGTTTCATGCCAGTCGGGGTAAGAGAATCCAAAAGCGGAGCCGGTCGGGCAGCCGTAGCAGCAGCCGTTAATGAAGCAGCCCAGCCGCCCCAGAGCATGGCCCACCGCCAGGCTGGGTCCGAGAATATCGAGAAAAATCCAGACCGGTATTTTATTCTTCACCAGATAAAACGCCGTCGTCACGATGCTGAAGAGCAGTCCCCCGAAGTAAATCAACCCGCCGCGCTGAATGGCGAAAATCTCCCACAACGGTTCCCGTGCAAAATACTCATCCCAGTAGGTGATCACGAAGAGGGCCCGGGCTCCAATCAGAGCCCCGCCTACAATCCACGGGATGGAATCCTGGAACTCTTTGGGGCTAACCTGCGTGAGCCGTGCCCGCAGCGAGCCGCTCCAGACCCCCGCCAGAATGCCGAGCACGAACATCACCCCGTACCAGTAAATCGGGTGACCCAAAACCTCAAAGGCAACTCTATTCATCTAAAAAACCTTCTCATTCCCCTAAACTCAAAGCGATATCTCCTACAAACCGGGCGCAGCAATCCCGCACTCTTTGCGGATTTTCTCCATCAGGAGCGCCGTCTGTAAGGTCTCCTCCAGCGGCATAAGCGGCGACTCGGTCAGCCCTGCGGCGACACACTCGGCCACATGGTTGATCTCAAACTCGAAGCCATTGCCGCCATAAGCTCCTTCGATCCGCCGCTCGGTGGGTGGCCGGGCCGGCGTCGAGCCTCTCTGGCCCTCATGAATTCGGCAAATCGCCAGCGGCGGCTTCCAAAGCGGAGACGGAATATGAATCGCGGCCCGCTCCGCAAAAAGATTCCCCTCCTTCTGCGTAATCGTATCGATGGAAGCAGCCAGACGCGAAAGCGCCCCGGATTCATGCCGCGCATTGACCAGCACCCGCAAATCCACCCCGCTGGGAGAAAGCGTCGCCATCGCTTGGAATTCAACTATCGGCCCCAGGAAAAATTGCGAAAGGGTCAGCGGGTAAATGCCGACATCGTTGAGCGCACCACCGCCCAGGGCCGGATTCATCAGCCGCCCCTGCGGGCTTAAATCCCCGATGAAACCGAAGTCGAACTCGGCCAGAGTCACCGCTCCATACTCCTTCCCATGAATGATATCACGCACCGCGCGCACGACCGGGAAGCAGCGGCTCCAGAGCCCCTCCATGAGGAAGAGCCCCCGCTGGCGAGCCAGGCCAATCAGCTCATCGCTCTGACTCGGATGCATCGTAAAAGGCTTTTCGCAAAGAACCGCCTTGCCGGCCAGGAGCGCCTCTTTGCAGACCGGGTAATGCTGGCTGTTGACCAGCCCAATATAGACCACGTCGATATCCGGCCGCTCCAGAAGCTCCGTATAGCTGCCGCAGGCGTGGGGGATTTGGTGCTCGCCGGCAAAGCGCTCCGAGCGCTCCAGCTCTCGAGCCGCCACGGCCTGCGCCACGGAGCTCCCCCCCAGACGCTCCACCCGCTTCAATTCCGCCGCAAACTTGGTCGCAATCCGCCCAGTCCCCAGAATTCCCCAGCGGACTCTGCCGCCGCCGCTCGCATCCTCGCCAATCCTCGCCATATTCTTTCCTTTCCTGGACCCAAAAGAGTCCTCCTCCATATTCCCACAAAGATTTAGGGCAAGAAAGATCAAAGATTGGCTTGAACTTTGGGTAGAAGGTGGATAGAATAGCCCGTCTTTTTGCATTATTGAAATAGATCATGAGTTCAGGTTCTTATAATACTTCGGGGAACTGGTGGCGGCATTTAAAAGGGTACCACTGGTTTGTTTTTATTCTGGCGGCTTGCGGATGGATGTTCGACACGATGGATCAGCAGTTGTTCACGGCATCCCGTGCGGATGCGATCAAGGAGCTGCTGCCCCTGGCCGGAGAGGCCGAGAGGTACAACGCCGGCTCCTGGGTCACCACCATTTTCATCATCGGCTGGGCCCTGGGCGGTCTCATCTTCGGCGTGCTGGGTGACCGCTGGGGCCGCGCCAAGACGATGGCGCTCACGATTATGCTCTATGCCGGCTTCACCGGTCTGAGCGGCCTGGCCACCTCCGAGTTCAGCCTGGCAATCGGCCGCGCCCTCGGGAGCATCGGGATCACTTTCACACCGTACCACTTTTTCACCGTCGGCCGCTTCCTGACCGGTCTGGGTGTTGGCGGAGAGTTCGCCGTCGGCGCCGCTCTCATCGCGGAGGTCATGCCCGAAAAGGCGCGTGCCGGTGCCCTGGGGATGATGCAGGCGCTCTCAGCCGTCGGCAACCTGGTCGGAGCCTGGCTTCTGGGGGTCATCGTCCCGCTCTGGGGATGGCAGGGTCTCTATTTCGTGGGGACTTTCCCGGCTCTCATCGGCGTCATCGTCTTCCTCAAACTGCGTGAGCCCGAAAAATGGGTCGCAGCCAGAGCGGCAGCCCTCGCCAATCCGGATGATAAAACCAAACAGTTCGGCAGCATCAAAGACCTCTTCACTCATCCGATCTGGAGACGCAACGTCCTGGTCGGCATCGCCCTGGCCATAGCCGGAGTGCTCGGTCTCTGGGGGGCCGGCTTCTGGAGCTCGGACCTCATCAAATCGATCATCCCGACCATGACCCAGGAGGATAAGGTCCGCTATGAGCAGCTCGTGGCGGCGGGTCCGGCTCAACAACTGGAGATGATTCAGGCTATGGACAAGGAGCAGCGACACCAGTTCGAGCAGTTCCGCCTGAATCTGGAGATCAAACCACGCATGGCGGCCGATAAAATCTTCACCGAACCACTGATGGATTCGGAAATCGCCACCTTTAAATCAATGATCCCCAGAGCGATGGATGAGGACAGCAAGACGCGCCTGCGCTCCAAAGCATTGATGCTCCAGCAGGTCGGCGCCTTTTTTGGAATGTACGTATTCTTCCTGGTCTCGGACCGCATCGGCCGCAGAGCCACCTTCTTTGGCGCTCTCCTGATGGGCTGGATCGCGGTCTCGCTGGTCTTCCTGACCTTTAAGAGCTCTTTCCAAATCTGGTTCTTGTGGCCATTCCTCGGCTTTGCGACTCTTGCACCCTTTGGCGGCTATGCCGTCTACCTGCCGGAGCTCTTCCCAACGCGCCTGAGGAGCACCGGTATCAGCTTCTGTTACAACGTCGGCCGCTTCATCACCGCCGCCGGTGTCCTGATGCTCGGCAGTCTGGCCGTGGCACTGGATGGCAAGACCGCGTTCGCCGGTTTCCGCCTGGCTGCTGTTTTGATTGCAACTTCCTACATAATTGGTTTAATAGCACTCATCTGGGCGCCGGAGACAGCCAATAAGCCCCTGCCCGAAGAAGGATAAAACACTAAAACAGACTGCATCCAGAAAACGCTCTGCCGGCCTGACCCGGCAGAGAGCTCAGGAAAAGTGACAAAACGATTATGAAAAATCAGTTGTTAATACGTGCGCTTTGTACCGTGCTCCTCGGGATATGCCTCCCCTGGACCACCCAGGCCGCCATCTCCTTTCTCCTCAGTGCACCCCAGGAGAGCGCCAGCAGCGCCACTGCAGCCGATGCCCTCTCTGTCCAGGTGCTCTTTATCAATACCGGCAGCCAGAGCGAATCCTTTGAGCTGCCTTCGCAGATGAGCGCTTATCTGGAAAGTGTGGGAACCCGGCGCGCCGAAATCCTGATGGATAGCGGTCTCGCCAAAAAGTGGGTAGAAATACCCGCCGGCTCTTTCGCCGCCCGCCAATATCGGCTGCCTGCCGATGCGCTGGCGGCTCTGGAGCTCCCGGCCCGTTCCACCCTCAAAATATCTCTGGAAAACAGCTCCTCCATTTCGCTCAATCTCGCCCCGGTAGCTGATGCACCCACCACCACCGAAGCGGAGCCCGCCCTTGAACATGATTCTTCAGATTTTATCACCGGTGAACTGGGCAAAACCGATACCCCGCTCGAAGAAGGAAGCAAAAAGCAGCGCAGCGCGATGGTCGATTACTTCCACAAACATTTCTCCGGCTATGAACCGCTCTACTTCCTCGTCGGTGCCAACCCCAGCGGCGGCCTCCCCGATATGAAGGGTGCCTTCCCCAATGCGCGCTTCCAGGTCAGCCTCCGCTACACCCCCTTCACGGAGGATTCCTGGGTCGCCGACCAATGGTCCGGCTTCACCAACGTACTGGCCGCCTATACCCAGAACTCGGTCTGGGACCTGGAGGGCCTCTCGGCACCGTTCCTCGATACCACCTATAAGCCGGAGCTCCAATACTACTGGCGCGATATTTTGGGAGAGGAAAAAGGCATCCTCCGCCAGATGGACCTGCTCGCCTCGCTGGCTCATGAATCCAATGGCCGCAGCGGCTCCGCCTCACGCAGTATCAATTATATCATCGCCAGGCCAACCTTCCACTTCGGCAACCCCGAGCGCCTCAATGGCTACCTGGCCCCCGGCTTCTGGTTCTATCTCGGCTCCCTTACCGATAACCCGCGGATTCGCCACTACAGGGGCCATGCCGATGTCCGCGCTGCCCTCCAATGGGCTGACTCCCTTCAGATGGCCAGCACCTTCCAGATCGGCGACGAGCTTGAAAAGGGAAGCATGCAGCTTGATCTCTCCTACCCTCTGGGCCACATCACCGGCAACAGCCTCGATTTCTACCTGCATGTCCAGTACTTCACCGGCTACGGCCAGACGCTCCTCTACTACGACCGCAGAGAACAGGCGCTGCGGGCGGGCGTCTCCTTCTTCTTCCGCTAACCTGGATACACACTCTTGCTGATATGGCACCGGCCCCCAAACCATCCTCCAAAATCGTCGTCCCCTGCATCCGCTGCGGCGCCTGCTGCCGCTGGGAAGGGCAGGTCAAGACCACCGATGCTGAAATCAGCCGCATCGCCAGGTTCCTGAATCTCTCCGAAGAAGCGTTCATCGCCACCTGTACGGTCCTGCGCCAGGATAGAACCGGCCTCGCCATCCGGATGCTGGCGGACGGGACCTGCATCTTCCTGGACGATAAAAATGAATGCAAAATCCACGCCGTCAAGCCTGCCCAATGCAAAGGCTACCCCCTTAAATGGCGGAATCCCTCCTCAGAGCATCTCTGCCACGCCGTCAAAGTACTGGTCGAGGAAGGCGTATTGCCTCCCAGCGAGTATGAACCGCCTCCGGCAGGGAAATTGTTCAAATAAAACTCTTTTGGGCGATTCTCTTCTTGCAACCAGCCCGCTTTTCCGTAGGATAACCGCTGTGAGGTTCGGCTTCCGCCTTTGCTGAAGCTGCAATATCGTTTCCAAAGATAAAGGGCAGTCGTATCTCTTTGTAGGTTTAGCTTGCCGCCGCTCGGTAGAGCAGGCGCGATGCTAAAATAAAGATGCTCCGGATGTTGAACCGGAGCCTGTGTAACAACAAATCCAGCACGACAAATCAAACAAAAGTGCTGGTCAAGACTTGCAGGCGCCTGCAGCAAATGCCAGCGCTCATGAGTTTTGTGTATTACTGAGAATGAGCAAAACATTCATACCCAAGAATGACTTGGACCAGCGGAAGTGGCGCGTGATAGATGCCGAAGGCGCTATCGTGGGCCGTCTGGCTGTACAAATCGCTAACGTACTCAGGGGACGCGATAAAGCGATCTATACCCCCCACCTGGATACAGGTGACTTTGTGGTCGTGGTCAATGCCGAAAAGGTAAAACTCTCAGGCAACAAAGAGGAAGATAAAGCATACATGTTCTACTCCGGATGGAGAGGCGGCGAAAGCTATCGTAAATTCAAGAATCTCCGCCAAACCAAACCCGAGTGGATTATCTGGCATGCGGTCAAGGGGATGCTCCCCAAAAATCGCATGGGTAAAAAATTGATCACCAAACTGAAGATATATGCCGGCCCGTCGCATCCGCACACCGCGCAGAACCCCTCAGTTTTACCCCTTGTTAAATAAGAGCAGAGAAAAAGAATATGTCTGATAATACATCTGATTTCCTCGGTACCGGCCGCAGAAAAACGGCTGTCGCTCGCGTAAGAGTCAACGTCGGCTCAGGCAATATCACCGTTAATGGAAGACCCTACGCGGAGTACTTCCCGCTGGAACAACTGCGCCACGTCGTCACCCAACCCCTCACCTGTACCGAAACCCTCTCCAAGTACGACGTCTTTGTCAATGTACGCGGCGGAGGCCTGACGGGTCAGGCGGAGGCTACCCGCCACGGTATCGCACGCGCCCTCCTGGAAGTGGATACGGCATTCCGCCCGCTCCTCAAAGCCGAAGGCTTCCTGACCCGTGACCCGCGCATGAAAGAGCGCAAAAAATACGGTCAGCCCGGAGCCCGCAAGCATTACCAGTACAGCAAGCGCTAAACCAGGCGTTACATTTTCCGCAATTGCGGAGCAGACAACCCCGGGTCATCCCGGGGTTTTTTGTTGCCCCAATCGCCAACCGCCGCCCCGATTCACTCCAAACCTGGAATCCCAGCCCTTCCCCGGCGAATACTCTGGATTTATACCTTGAGCACAGGAGCGATTTTGTTTTAAAATGAGGGCCGTAGAGTGCTTATCAAGCAGTTAAGATATATCAATAACGACAACGAAAAGTAGAAGTAATATGAGTTTGATCTCCAAGAAAACCCTTGTCTCCGCGCTCGTAGGCGTGGGGAGCGTGGTGATGGTCTCCCAACTGGAGGCACAGCCTGATCCACGCTACAAGATTCACGATTTTAGCCGCCCCCAGCCTGAACAGATCGACCCCGGCTTTGTGGGCGACAACCAGCGCACCGGCAAGGCTCCCTCTGATGCGGTCGTGCTTTTCGAGGGCGCCAATCTCGATAACTGGGTTGCCATGGATGGCTCCCCGACCAAATGGGTGGTAAAGGACGGCATCATGGAGTGCGTCCCCGGTTCGGGTTACGTGCGTACGCTGCAATGCTTTGGCGATTGCCAGTTGCATGTCGAGTGGGCAGAGCCCGAGGATATCACCGGCAGCAGCCAGGGCCGCGGCAATAGCGGCGTCTTCCTGGGCGGAGCGCGCTATGAGATTCAGGTCCTTGACTCCTATAACAACGTGACCTATGCCGATGGCCACGCCGGCTCCATCTATGCGCAGTATCCACCGGAGGTGCTGCCCATTCGCAAACCCGGCGAGTGGAATATCTACGACATCATCTATGTGGCCCCCCGCTTCGAAAAGGATGGCTCCCTGAAATCCCCTGCACGGGTCACCCTCTTCTTCAATGGCGTACTGGTCCAGTGGGATAAGGAATTGACCGGCCCGACCGGCTGGCTGAGCCGTGCTCCCTACTCACCGCACGACTATAAGCAGCCGATTGCCCTGCAGGACCACGGCAACCCGGTGAAGTTCCGCAATATCTGGGTGCGTGAGCTCGGCTCCAAAGAAAAAGTCTTCCAATACTCGCGCAAATATCTCGATGGATTGACCGGTATCTATAAGGGAGGCATGAGCTGGGAGATTTACCGCGATGGCGATACCCTCTACCTCTCTTGGCCCAATAACCGCAACAACCCGTGGAAGATGACCGCAGAGAGTACAACTCACTTCGTAACGGAACGGACCGACTTCGCCTTCGATTTCGACGACTTCGACGATGAAGGAATCGCTCAGACCGTCTACTGGACCATGGAAGGCAACAAGACCAAGATGACCCGCCAGAAGCAGGAGAAGAAGTAACCCCCAACACGGGAGGGCCGCCGCTCTCCCCATAAGCACTAAAGCCACGAGAGAAACTTCTTTCGTGGCTTTTGCGTTAAGGCTTTACGAATACTCCGGAGAGCAGATTGATAGTATCTTGGATAGAGAGTCGAATGACTGCTAATGCCATGAGGGGATTCTCCCCCCCCAAGCAATTTTAACACATGCTCTCTTTCGCCAGAGAGTGGCCTGAGCAATCAATTTTCCAACAGGTTGTTGGAAAATTACCATGCTTGTCAGGTTTGAGCGGCGGAAGCAGATGATCAAGCCGAAATTCGAATACCCGTAAAAACTATCGAGTCGGTATGGTGATCTCTTTCACCTTATCGGTCGCCTTGTCGATCGCCTCGGTCGCTTTTTCAGCCGCCTTATCAATGGTCTGAACCCCTTTTTCGGCGGCTTTATCGACTACCTCGACCGCCTTCTCAGCGGCCTGGCTCAGAGCGTCGGCGGCTCTGTTGGCGGTTTCATTGAGAGTGGCACCGGCCTGATTGACGGCTTCATTTCCCCTTTCAACCGCTCTGTTAGCGGCTTCGTTTACGGCGTTAGTGGTTTTCTCGGCAGCTTCATTGAGCGCCTCACCGGCCTTATCCACGGCTTCGTTTCCCTTTTCGACCGCTTTTTCGGCGGCCTCGTTTACGGCATTGGTGGTTTTCTCGGCAGCTTCATTGAGCGCCTCACCAGCCTTATCAACAGCTTCGTTTCCCTTTTCGACCGCTTTTTCTGCGGCCTGGTTCAGAGCGTCGGTCGTTTTATTGGCGGCTTCATTGAGCGCGGGCCTTGCCTTATCGGCAGCTTGAGCGCTTTTCTCAACGGCCTTCGCAGCCTCGCTCTGAGACGGCGTCCCATTGGCGGAATTGCCGCTCCCCTCCTGCGAACAGGCGGTAGAGAAAGCCAGAACCAGAGCACAGAGAGCTGACAGTGCAATAAGATTCATATTCTTCATAGTCAATATTAAGTCACAGGTCAAACAGATTGACCTCCCATCATTATGGACTAAAGAAAGATAAATTCAAATATATTTACGCCAAGGCGCCCTCAATATTTCCTTAAATAATCTGTGAAAATCTGCGTAATCTGCGGTTAAAACTTCGGTTAAAAAAATCGGCCTCTGCGGATTCCTCTCTTCTTCGATATTCCTTTTTGGGTGCGTTCTTTTTGAGGCAATGCGCATATTGTATTCCTACTGCGTGGTTTTTTCCTTCTGCACCCCGTAAGGGGTGCAGCATATTTTAGGTATGCGGAGCATACCACTCACATAGCCAGGGGTCTTCAGACCCCTGGTACGCATCCCCCCACACGAGAAACACGACCCCAGAGGGGTCGCATCCCGTTGCCCTTTAAAAATCTGTGTTTATTCGTGATTTTTTTCGATGCCCTTTTTATTGGACGGGATTGATTATTTGAGGCGCCTGGCTGCGACCCCTACAGGGTCGCATGGGGATTTTTCTCTCATCCTTACCAGGGGTCTGCGACCCCTGGCTATGAGATGGCATCCCTACGGGATGCTTAAAGAATGGTATGCTCCGCATACGGTGGAAAAGGATAGTTTGCATTGGACAGGGCGGGGCCAATTTGTTCCAATAGTGAGGCGAAATGAAGACGAATAAAAAGTTCAGTTTGTTAGTTTCTCTGGCGGTCGCTCTGGGTTCTCTGGCGGTCGGTGGTCTGGCTCAGACGCCGGTGGATACCTGGAGCGACACCTGGGCGGCCGTGGATGCTCTGGGGCGTCCCCTGCCGCTGGAGGATACGGTGCCTGCCGCGCGTGAAGGAAAATTTGTCGGTGTTTTTTATTACCTCTGGCACGGAGCCCATAATGGTCCGGACCAGCCCGGCCAGGGGGTCATCCCCATCGAGGATGCTGATCCAAAGAGTCCCTACGATAACAGCATCATTTTGCAGGACCCTCCCGGCCAGCGTAACTGGGGCCCCTACTGGGCGTTCCATCACTGGGGCGAATCGCTCTACGGCTACTACGTGGCCGACGACGAGTGGGTGATCCGCCGCAATGCGCAGCTTTTGAGCGATGCGGGGGTGGATGTCATTATTTTTGACGTCACCAATGCGATTTCCTATCGCGATATCTATATGAACCTCTTGCGGATTTACTCTGAGATTCGCAAAGAGGGCGGCAAGACTCCGGCGGTCTCTTTTTTGACCAATACGCGCCATGACCTGGTGGTGGAGGCGGTCTATCGCGACCTCTACTCCAAGGGGCTTTACCAGGACCTCTGGTTTTACTGGAAAGGCAAACCGCTGGTCATGGCCAATCCGGAGGGGCTCAGGCCGGAGTTGCAGGAGTTCTTCACGCTGCGTCGCTCCTGGGCCTGGACCCGCGATGGTGGCGCCGGCAACTGGTTCAAGGATGGCAAGGATGCCTGGCCCTGGCTGGACCATACCCCGCAGGGGTATGGCTGGCATGAAGCTCCCGATATCCCCGAGCAGATAGTGGTCTGCACGGCCGAGCATCCCAATAGCGACCGCGGCAAAAGCTTCCACAATGGGAGCAACCCCAAACCGCATCAGACCGAAAAGGGGCTCTACTTTGCCGAGCAATGGGAGCACGCTCTGGAGGTCGACCCGGAGTTCATCTTCGTAACGCAATGGAATGAATGGCTCGCCATGCGTTTTACCAATGAAGATTATAAGTGGAGCGAATATGCGGGCGAGCCGGTCCAGGACCCTGAGGGTATCTTCGTGGATGTCTACAACATGGAGTATAACCGCGATATGGAGCCGATGAAGGGCGGCTATGGCGATAACTACTACTACCAGATGTGGAGCAATATCCGCAAATTCAAAGGAGTGCGCCCCTTGCCGGAAGCCTCCCCCGCCATGCCAGCCAGTTGGAGTCTGGCCGATTGGAGCCGTGTGCAGCCGACCTACCGCGACGACCGAGGCGACACCTTCCACCGCAACCACCGCGGCTACGGTCCGCGCCTGGGGATGTACGTCAATAAGACCGGACGCAACGATATTACCGAATGCAAAGTAGCGCTGGCAGGCAAACGGCTCTACTTCATGGCCGAGTGCGCGGAGGCTCTTTCCCAACCGATCGATTCCCAATGGATGAACCTCTGGTTCACGATTGAAGGGAACCGACAGCCGGAGTGGAATGGGATTCAATATCGCGTTCAGTTTGACGAGAAGGGAAAAAAAGCGATCCTCTACCAGTACAACCCTGAGACGGTTTCAAACTGGAGACCGCTCAAAACGCTCTTCTGCAAGGTGGAAGAGAAGCGGGTGATTATCGGATTGCCCAAAGAATTCATTCAGGCTCCGGCGGATGAAAAGCTGCGGCTGCGCTTCAAGTGGTCCGATAACATGCAGGATGAAAACGACCCGATGGACTGGCTGCTCCATGGCGATACAGCCCCCAACGGCAGAGCGCTCTACCGCTGGGTAAGCCCCTACGGCTGGCGCAACAGATAATGCTGACTTATGCCTTAACCGGCGGCATCGGGATGGGCAAATCCACGGCCGCCGCCTGGCTCAGAAGCCAGGGGATCCCTCTGGTCGATGCGGATGAGCTGGCACGGCAGGTCACCCAGCCCGGCGAAGAGGGGCTCTGGCTGATCGTGCAACATTTTGGAGAGGATATACTCCGTCCGGATGGGACGCTCAATCGCGGGCTCCTGGGCGCAATCGTTTTTGCCAACGAAGAGAGCCGCCGGCAGCTCGAAGCGCTGCTCCATCCGCTGATTCGTCAGCGCTGGCACGACTGGTGCCGAGAGCTCCGGCAAAGCCCAGCACCGCCACGCTTCTGCGTCGTCGTCATCCCGCTCCTCTTTGAAACCGGCGCCGAGGAGGAGTTCGACCAAGTGGTCTGCATCGCCTGCCGGCCCGAGCTGCAGAGGGAGCGGCTCCTGGAGCGCGGCTTAAGCGAAGAAGAGATCGCGCAGCGGCTGGCGGCCCAGTGGCCAATCGAGGAAAAGATGCGCGCCTCGCATCACGTAATCCAGAATAACGGCTCTCCGGAAGAGCTCCATGAAGAGCTCCGTGAGCTGTTCTTCCCATAAAAGAGGTAAAGAGATAAGAGCAAAAGGCGTTTCAGGAGTGCCGCCGCACCTTGAAACGCCTTGAACTTTCCGACAAGCCGGAGGGGCTCCGCAGCCCGTTACCTGCTTCTCTTCACCTTCATTTTCATGTTTTTGGTGTCGCTCACGATTTTTACTTTTCCGGGAGCGCTCACTTCCGTTTTCAGCGAGCCGTCAGCCTGCTTCTCGTGGCGGATTTTCAGGACGCCATCCTTCAGCGGGAAGGAGCCTTCCACCCACTCCAGGTCGCAGAGATGCGGGTTAATACTCACCTTCTTGCCGCCATCCTCCACACGGACTCCAAGCACATACTCTGAAAGCCAGGCGGTGGGGCCGCTGGCCCAGCCGTGGCTCAGACTGTGACGCAGGCCGATGTAGCAGTAATTGCCGTAGTCGCCATGGATATCGATTTTACCCTCGGGGACCAGTTCATCAATGCGGGCGGCGTTCTCCATCCACTCAATATCAAAGTCTTCCCAGAAAGTGGTCGCTCCCATATCGAGCATCCCCCCCCAGTACTGGCGAATAACATCCAGAGCGCCCTGGTAATCCTCGGCCATGGCGCGCGCCAGGAGCACGTAGTATCCGTAGAAGGTGGACATACGCAGGGCACCATCGACGGCCATCACCTCTTCATTAAGTTTTTTGGCATCCTCCAGCCCGGCCAGCGCCATCAGGGCGGCCGCCTGTTTGCTGTTATTGGGGTCGGGGATGTAGGTACGCATCTTGGCCGCCATCTCTTCGCACTGGGCCGAGAGCTCCTTTTCACCCAGGGCGTCGCAGAGCGTGACGCCGGCGTCAAAGGAGAGGATCATGAGCGATTGCAGGCCGGCATGGATCGCCTGCGGGTTGGCATTGCTTGGCCAATCCAGGAAGCGTCCCGGAGGCATCTTTTCTTTCCCGTTTTCATCGACGCAGCCGAGCAACTGCCGCAGGAAACCGGTCAGGTAAGGTTGCTGCTCTTTGAGGTACTCGAAGTCGCCGTTCATCCGGTACCAGTCATTGTGGATCAGGAGCCACCAGATGGAGTAGGAGCTGATGCCGTTCATCCAGCTTCCCAGCGGCGTCTCGTCGCGGACCAGGTCCAGGCTGCGCGGCACCATCCAGTTGGCGCCAAAGACGCTGTTGATGGTCATCGTCTCCGGGTGCATATCGCCGATCCAGACCAGGCGGTCACGCTTGAATCCATCCCAGACGTAGTTCTGCATATTGAGCTGGACGGTGTAGGCGCCCGTATTCCAAATCTGGTTGAGCCGCTCATCGTTGGATTGGAAACTCCCCAGATACGGCAGGTCATTGAAAAGAAAAACCGCGCGGGTGAACTTGAGGTTCAGCGTGGAATTGGGCTGCACCAGGTCAATCCGGACAAACCGGAAGCCGGTGTTGCCGATCTCGGCCGTGCCGAGCCACGGGATGAGGGTCGTCTGGTCACGCACCGCATGGTCATTGGTGGCATTCTTTTTGCCGCCCAGCTCGCTCATCGCCTCGCTGACCGATTCACCAAAGCGAACCCGTACCTCCACCGGCTGGCTTGTGGAAGTACCCGAGCCGCCAATCTGGATTCCTCCCGAGAGCTCCGTGCCAAAGTCGATCAGGATGCTGGCCGGCTCGCCTTTGTTTTCCAAAGCGCAGAAATCGGGCGTCGTGAGGCTGATCTGCCCGCTGGTGTTTTTGAGCAGGCACTCGGCGTTTTTCACCGTGGATTTGTCGCTGTTCTGCGATTGCCAGACAATCCGCGCCGGCGTCACGTAGGTACGCACGCGGGGGTCTTTTTCAATTCTCCCACCGAAGGCGTCTTGAACCGGAGCTGGCACGCGCGCCTCCTTTTGCAAAGGGCAAAGCGGTGCGGATTCTTCCACGGCAGGCGCCGCGAGCGATAAACTGGAGCACACGCCAAGAGTGCTCAAACAGACAACTAGTGTATTGAGTTTCATTTTCTTAGTTTTAATGAATATTAAGGGTGTTTCGTTTCAGAGCTCCACGCATTGCCCTTTTTCAGGCACAATGACCTGGCTCTCCGGTTTAAATTTTCTTAGATGCTCCCCAAAGGCGAGCGATTGGCTCTCCTCGCCATGGGAGACCATGATTTTCTTGAGGCTCCCCTTGAGATTGCCAACATACTGAAGCAATTCATCTCGGTCAGCATGACCGGAAAACGAATCAATCTGCGCAATCCGAGCGCGAACCCGATACGGTTTACCGAAGATATTGACCTGTTTATTCCCATCCAGGATAAAGGCGCCCAGCGTATTGACGGCGCAGTAACCGATGAAGAGAACCAGCGTACTCGGTTTGCCGATATGGTTCTTCAGATGATGGCGGATGCGCCCCGCCTCACACATGCCCGAAGCGCTGATAATGATCGCCGGCTCATTGATCTCGTTCAGCTTCATGGAGTGGGAGAGATGGCGGATATAGGTGAGGTTATCCATACCAAAAGGATTGGTCCCCGATTGCAAAAACTCGTAAATATCCTCATTGAAGCACTCAGGATGCAGCCGGTAAACCTCGGTGGCGTTGACGCTCAGGGGGCTATCGACAAAAATCGGCACCTTGGGCAGCCGCCCCGCCAGGGTCAACTGATGCAGCGCATAGACGATATCCTGCGTGCGCCCCAGGCTGAAAGAGGGAATCAATACCAGCGCATCCTTTTCCAGCGCAGTGTTGACATACCGGTGTACCTCTTCAGTCGCCTCCCTGCGCGGGGAGTGAAGCCGGTCGCCATAGGTGCTCTCCACATGGAGGAAATCGACATCCTCCACCGCATCGGGGTTCCGAAGAATATCATCGCCGCCGCGGCCAATATCGCCCGAGAAAAGATAGCGATGCTTTTTGCCTTTCTCCACGATATCCAGGCAGACCTGCGCCGCTCCCAAAATATGACCCGCATCGTAAAAGGTGAGCGTGATGCCGGGGGCGATCAGCATCGGCCGGTAGTAATTCATCGAAACGAACTGGCGTATCGATCTCTCGGCATTCTCCGGCGTATAGAGCGGCTCCACCGCTGGCAGCCCCTCTTTGGCGCGCTGCTTGGAGACGAAGGCGGCGTCCGCGCGCTGTATCCGGGCGCTGTCCTCAAGCATGATGCTGGCCAGGTCACGCGTCGCGAAGGTGCTGTAGATATTGCCGTTAAAACCTTTCAGGCAGAGCAGAGGCAGGTTGCCGCAATGGTCAATATGCGCATGGCTCAGCACGACGCAATCAATCTGGCTCGGGTCAAAATCAAAATTGCGATTCTTTTCGATAGACTCAAAGCGGCGCCCCTGGTAGAGGCCGCACTCGATCAGGATTTTGCTCCCGTTGGCTTCCAGAAGATACTTGGAACCGGTTGTGGTACGTGTAGCACCAAAAAAATGTAGTTTCATACGCTCTTTCTCTTAAAAAACGGATGCGCCTCTGTCCGTAAAAGAACTTCAAACAAAGGAGAATCAATTACCTGCAAACTATTCTACAGGAGAGCACCCCGTTTTTGAATCAAAAAAATGGCGCATTCTTCATTCTTCTCCAGGCGATACGCACGACGCGCTCTCATCTGCGGACGGCTCGGGCGGCTTGGAGCTCTGCAATAGCTCGATGGCGCGGTCGGCTGCACGGAAAAGCGCCTCCTGGCATTTGAAGAGAGAATCCCTACCCTCCCGTAAATCCCAGAACGGCATATATACGACGATCGAAATATCGGTC
>JAGVTF010000048.1 GCA_019136955.1 Verrucomicrobiota bacterium | reverse complement strand
TATCTATTGTATTATCCCATACAAAACGCCCTGGTGCTTCATTGTTGTTATCCAGGGTCTGATCCTTTTAGCCGGCATAGGAACCCACTATCTTTTTACAACCTGGAAGAGCTGGATGCCCCGCCTTCTTATCTCTCTGGTTTTCCTGGGCGGCTTCTACCATCTCTTCAATCAGGGGCGCCTGATGAATGAAAAACATTATGAGGAGTCCAAAAACCCTCATGTCTACGCCCATACCATCTCTGACGTTCGCGGTCTCATTCGTACCGTGGAAAAAATCAGCTCCATCCACCCCGATGGAAACAAGATGATTATCCAGGTCATTACCCGCGATGGCGATTGCTGGCCTCTGCCCTGGTATCTGCGCGTTTTCGATGATACCACCGGCTGGTACACGGAAGTCCCTGATAACCTCCTGGCTCCGGTCGTTATTTATTCGCCCCGCTTTTCAGCTGAAGTTAAAGAAAAGCTCAAAAGCCCTCATCAGTTTGCCGGCTTCTACGGGTTCCGCCCCAGCGTATTCCTCCAGCTCTCAGTGGAAAAGAACATTTGGAATGAATACGTGGAAAAAGGGTTAGCCCGCGATGATGACGACGACGATTAAAGGCTCTATCTCCCTTTTTTCCTCGCCTCCTGCCTTCTGGTGATTACACTGGAGCCATGAGTAACGTTTGTAACGGTCTACTGCGCTGCTGTGTAGCTTTGGTTTGCCTGATTCTTTCCGCCTCTTCGCTTGCTGCCGCCGAGGTATTGCTCGAAGAGTTCCCCACAGCCGAGTCCAAAAACTGGACTTTCAGTAACGGCCCCGAGTTTCCAGGAGCCAAAGGAAGCTTTGAAATCACCCAGGCCGATAAGCCCAACAGCCTCAAAGCCGACTATTGCGGCAAGCTCCACTTTGATTTTTCTGATGGCGGCGCCTATGTCGCTGCCTACTCCAAGCTTGATCCCCTTCTCCTCCAAAAAGCTGAGAGTGAACCTTTTAGCGCTCTGCAACTCTCCCTCTTCAGGCCCGAGGGAATACGGATCAAAATCCGCGTTACCGACAGCTCAGGCCAAACCTTTCAGAAAGAAGTTCGCTCCGCAGCCGATCAATGGAGCCAAATCAGCACGACCTTGGACTTATGGGAAGTCTCCTGGGGCGGCAAAAATGACGGCACTTTCCACGGCACCCCCACGGCATTCGCCATCCTGGCTGATAAACTGGAGCTTATCCAGGGAGCCATTCTTTTTGATGAAGTGAGCCTCCTGACCGGTGTAATCGAAAATCAAACCACCCTGACGCACTCTTTTCAGGCAAGCGTTCCTGCAAAAAACTGGAACCTCTGGGGCGGCGGCAAAGAAACAAAGCTGACTCTTCACCCCCGAAAAGAATCTCACGAATATGCACCGGTAGAGCTCACCCTCGATTTTTCTGACCCTTCCCGAGCCATCTCCCTGAACCTGCCGCAACGCACCCTGCCGGGAATCCCCAAAGAAATTGTACTCAAAGGTAAAGGCGATGCCACAGGCTTGAAAGCCAGACTTCACGTTTACACCCACTTCATGACCTTCTACAAAGAGCTCACGGCAACCGCAACGGATGAAGGCTTTGAGTTCTCCAGCCAAATGCCCCCGGATAACGACTGGAGCTATACCGGCGGTGAAAATGATGGCAAAATACATGGACCGCTGCGCCTGGGCCGAATCGAGCTGAGGAGCTCTGAATCCAAAACCTATAAACTCGAAGATTTCGATATTCTCCTCACCTCCACCGCTGCTTCCGATTCCATCCTGATGCAACATGCCAAAAGCGGCACCTCAGAAAAAGAGGGAGAACTCAGCTTCAGTTGGTACGCCCAGTCGATGGCCTCCAAACCTCTGGAGGGCAAACTCACCTTTACCCTCAAGAACTGGAACGGCGATATCCTCCAAAGTGCTGAGCGCCAAATCACCATCCCGCCAAAACTCCAGGAAACCTCGGAAACCTTCCTCTCCCCTCTCCCCGAGAGCCTGAACTTTCTCGAAGGCGTTTTTACCTTTTCATCTCCCGGCCTGCTCGAAGAATCTCTCACCTGCACCTGGCTGGGAAGCTTCCCCCAGAACTCAGATTTCTCCCTCGACCCCGATTCACCCTTTGGCATGGGTGTCTACCTCTACCGCTTGCCAACAAATCAGATGAGCACGGTCGCCCAAATGGCCGCCCGGGCCGGAGTCAAATGGTCGCGCGAAGAGTTCAACTGGAATATGCTCGAGCCGCGCAAGGGGGAGTTTAACTGGCCCTTCTTTGACCACCTGGTTTCCACCGCCGAGAGCTACGGCATTCAGGTTTACGGCATAGCCGCCTATTGGACCGGCTGGACCCAGCCCTACACAGAGCAGGGAATACAGGACTACCTCGAGTACCTCCGAGCCTGCGTGAGCCGCTACCAGGGCCGCATCAAACATTGGGAAATCTGGAATGAACCCAACATCTTCTTCTGGCAGGGCACGCCCGAAATGTATGCCGATCTCCTCATCCGCAGCTACCAGCTCATAAAGGAAATCGACCCCGAAATCCAGGTTCTAGGACTCTCTACCGCCGGCATTGACTACGCCTTCATTGACAAAATGCTTGAAAAAGAGACCCCCTTCGACATCCTTACCATCCACCCCTATCGCTCCGTCCTGGTGGAGGAGAGCTTCATCAAAGACCTCCAAAAAGCGGACCGCCAAATCAACCCCTCCTCCGATGGCCCCCAGCGCCCCATCTGGAATACCGAAATGGGCTGGGCAACCTATACCGAGCATCCGATGCTGAGGCAAAGTTTCGCCCCCAACTCCGAACGCAGGCAGGCCGAGCTGCTCGCACGCACTCATCTCACCACAATCGCTTCGGGAGTGAACCCCAAAAACTTCTGGTACAACTTCCGCAATGACGGCGACGACCCCTGGTACTTCGAATTCAATATGGGAATCACGCGGCAGGATTTTTCCCCCAAGCCTGCCTATGCCGTCTTTTCCACCATGACCCATCTCCTGCAGGGAACCCGCTTTGCCAAACTGGTCAAACTGGAAGACGGCACTCTTGTCGCGGCGTTCCTCCCCCGCTCTCCGCAAGAAAGTAAAACCGTAGTCGCGCTCTGGAACCCACAGTTTGCCGCCGTTCTGCCAATAAAATTCGAAGAAGGGGCAAAAATGAAAGCCGACCAGAGTGGCCTCCAGATCAACAGCACCGAGTTCTCCTTTGAGAAAATCGTCAACGCCATCGGTGAAGAAAGCGCTGACTCCTCACAGGTCAGCCTCCCCAAAGGACCACCGGTCTATCTGATTCTAAACAAAAAATAGAGGCGAAACCTCTTCCCAATCTCTCAGGACGTGGAACGACTGACCCATATCGGCAAACGCATTTTTTTCCTGATACCTCTGGTTCTGGTAATCAGCTTTCTTGCGTTTTCCCTGATTCGCATCGCCCCGGGCGGCCCCTTCGACTCGGAGCGCAAGCCGGCCTCACCGGAGATTGAACGCAACCTGGCAGCTCGCTACCACCTCGATAAACCGCTTTGGAAGCAATATCTCTACTTCCTCCAGGGCATCACCCAGGGCGATCTTGGCGCTTCGCTCAAATATCGCAACCATACCGTCACCGATATTATCAAGCAGGGAATACCTGTCTCCATGCTGCTGGGTCTCCTCTCTTTTGGACTGGCTCTGGGACTGGGGATTCCCCTGGGCTTCATAGCCGCCATACGCAAAGGCTCCTGGCTTGACTATTCGGCGACGCTCCTGGCGCTTTCAGCCATCTGCGTGCCGGGCTTCATCCTGGCACCGCTGCTTATTCTGCTCTTTTCCATCCACTGGCAGATATTCCCCGTGGCTCTCTGGGGCTCGCCACTTCATGCCGTCTTGCCGGTAGTCTCGCTGGGAGTCTACTTTGCCGGCAGGGTCGCGCGCCTTACCCGCGAAGGGATGATCACCGCGCTGCAATCGGATTTCATCATCACCGCCCGTGCCAAAGGACTCTCGGATTTCAGCATCTACTTTAAACACGCGCTCCGGCTCGGCATCCTGCCGCTCCTCTCCTATTCAGGGCCACTGCTGGCAGACCTCCTGACCGGTTCGTTCATCGTTGAAAACATCTTCCAGATACCGGGGATTGGAGTCTTCATGGTCAATTCTTCGCTCAATCGCGACTACACGATGGTTGTCGGTCTCACGCTGGTTTATTCGGTTCTGCTTCTCATCCTCAACCTGCTGGTCGATATTCTCTACAGCTATCTGGACCCAAGGATTAAGCTACAATGAGCACGAACCCCTTTCTCTCACCTTCACGGCTGGCCTGGAGGCGCTTCAAAAAAAACCGCCTGGCGTTGCTGAGTGCAGGTTACCTCTTGGCCCTCCTTTTCTTCATTCTGCTCTACCCCCTTTTTTCCAGGGTCAACCCCAATGAGTTGAGCGACCTCCTGAACTCGCCGCCCAGCCTCCAGCATCTCTTTGGGACCGATGACCATGGCCGCGACCTCTTTGCTCGCACGCTTTTTGGCGCCCGCATTTCTCTGCTGGTTGGCGCTGTGGGGGCTCTCTTGAGCCTCTTCATCGGGGTACTTTGGGGTGCCACGGCCGGCTACCTGGGCGGCAGGGTCGATTCCGTCATGATGCGTTTTGTCGATGTCCTCTATTGTCTCCCCTCCATCGTCTTTGTGATTGCCCTCATCACGACGTTGGAAGGTCTGGCGCAAGGTTATTTCTCTTCGCTCAAACTCCTTCAGGGGGATTCGGCCCATCTCATCCGTCTCCTCTTTCTTTTTGTCGGCCTGGGCGCCATCTCCTGGCTGACCATGGCGCGCATCGTCCGTGGCCAGGTTCTATCTCTGCGCCAGATGCCTTTTGTCGAAGCCGCCAGAGTCCTCGGGGCTGGCCCGCTGCGGATACTCTTCCGCCACATTATTCCCAACGTTGCAGGAGTCGCCATTGTTTATCTGGCTCTGACGATCCCTGCCATCATCCTCAATGAATCCTTCCTGAGCTATCTGGGCATCGGTGTCCAGCCGCCTCAGGCCAGCCTCGGCTCGCTCATTGCTGGTGGTGCGGGGCAGATCAATCCGCTGCGCATCTACTGGTGGAGCATCCTCTTCCCCACTGCGCTGTTGGTAACGGTCCTGCTCTCCCTCAATTTCCTGGCCGACGGCTTACGCGACGCCCTCGATCCCCGCGATGCCAAGTAGACCAAACAGAACCCATCCTACGGTCTCACCCGCTTCCAGACTCCTTTCGGGCTCTCATTGTGGTAGCGATTCACCGCCGTCACCCCATAGAGGTATTGCCGTTTGCCATCCCTGAAAGGTATCCGGAAGGAGGTCTCCCGCGTCGTGGCGATAATATTCTCCGGCCGCGTCAAATCCATCGCGCTCCCATCGGGCACTCGGTAAATAACAAAATAACTGGCCGTACTGGGATTGCGCACATTCATCTCTGCGCTCCACTGGAGCAGATAAGCTGTATTACTGTCCGCTTTTTTTAGGGTCAGGTTTTTCACCTCTTCGGGCAATCCCGGGTTCATCCGGATGTAAGCCGGAATCAGGGCCGGGTACCGGTGATAATTTGTCTGCAACTGGGAGGCGATACCGCCCGTATTCTTCAGAAGCTCATTGGCGGGCCAGAAGCAATTTCCCCCAATATTCGCATATCTTCGGCTCATCTCCATCTTCTCCCGCAACTCCTTTACCTCCATCGTGCGGACTACGTTCTGTCCGACATAAAGGTGCCGTCCGGAGGCATTGCGGTTCCACCACTCCACCAGCGTCGCATAGTCAGCCGCCTTGTGTCCGATCTCCCAATAAATCTGGGGCATATTGTAATCCACCCAGCCAAACTGAACCCATTTCAAGACATCCGCGTAAAGGTCGTCATAGTTCTGCAGCCCGCCGGTATCGCTGCCCGAGCCATCGGGCGTACTGCTTTTATTGCGGTAAATCCCAAATGGGCTGATCCCCAGGCGTACCCACGGCTTGACATCCATCAGCATATGCTTGAGCTCCTGAATCAGACGGCTCACGTTATCACGCCGCCAATCCTCCTTCTGTCCGGACTGCCAGCCGACCGCCAACCCATAACGACGGAAGCTTTCCTGGTCCGGAAACTCCAATCCCTTTTCCGGATAGGGGTAAAAATAATCATCCATGTGAATCGCATCCACGTCGTAGCGGCTCACGATATCCTTAACCACACTGCAGATGAACTGACGGTTTGCGGGAATCCCCGGGTCAAAAAGAATCAGGTTCCCATATTTGACGAATCGCTCCGGCTCACGATGATATAGATGATTCCTGGCAAAAATCGCGCTCCCGCCGGAAGCACTGGCACGATAAGGGTTCAGCCACGCGTGGAACTCCATATTCCGCTTGTGGCACTCAATAATCAGGTACTCCATCGGGTCCCACAGAGGCTCCGGCGCCACCCCCTGCTTACCGGTCAGAAACCGGCTCCAGGGCTCCAACCGCGAGGGATACCAGGCATCAGCCTCCGGACGAACCTGAAAAATCACGGCATTAATCCCACACTTTTTGAGAAAATCCAGCTTGCGATCGAAGTCCCTCCGCATTTCTGCCGGTGTCATCTTCGAGTACTCCTCCTGAAAAACCGTATGAATCCAGGCGCCCCGGAACTCCCGCTTCAGCGTCCCCTTCTCCACCTGCGCACGGTCCAGACTCGATAAAACCTTTTGACCCGCGGCCGACCCCGCCGAAGGCTTACTCTGCGCCACCGTCCGAAACGATACAACCCCCAGAAAAACAACAGCCACTACGGACAGCACAACATACAAAATCCCATACCTGCCAATATTCAATCTTCTCATCAGTAACCTCACTCCAAAAGAATTCTAAAAAATCCCCACACAAAAAGAAATACAAAAAGAATCCCCCTCATCCATACCTCCCATCCGTTTCAGTTCCTCCAGTAGTTGTTAATGTGAGTATTCAATCCACTCGGTACTACGCTTCGAATCCTCTTTCCAAACCATAAGCCATAGGGTGCCCTTATCGGGTGGTGATGTTGAAAAATCTACAGAGAGGGTATAAGTGCCCTCGACAAGAAGATCCACCATAAACATTTCCAAAGAGATAAGATTCTCTTTCCCATAATCGAAATCAAGGACATATCCTGATATATCCTCATCTTCAAGCCAGTTGACCGGGGCGTGATTTGGAACGGTAAACGGAATTTTTATCTCCTTATTTGTGGGATTCCACCCCGGAAGCCTGCCCGCATGTTCCGCAACCAGGTGATTCGTGGCGTTTCCTATTGTCAGAGTTCCGGAGTAGCTGCGATTGAGCGAGGCTTCCTGTTTTGGGATTCCAAAAGCCAACATATAGGATTTGTCTCCGGATAAGGTGAAATTACTTTGATTTTGTTGAGATAAGGAGCTGAGCAGAAGACGCTTTTCATCAGGCGGCAGTATCCTCTGAAGACGCCATTTCTGATGAGCCCGATTCTGTATTTTTCGATATTCCTGTGCGGACTCTCCCGCAAAAGAAAACTGTTTTCGTGTTTTGAGCTCTTCACCTCGAGGCCTAACATCTACTGCGAAACGAGCACTTTCACCATTTTTGTAG
>JAGVTF010000283.1 GCA_019136955.1 Verrucomicrobiota bacterium | reverse complement strand
TTGCCACACCAGCAGATACTAGCAAGCATGAAGCATCTTTTCAACCAACAGGATGTAAAAAACGAACTATTCCCTATTTTAGGAAGCAGCAGCCCCGCGCAAAGCTGCCGATGCACGCTGAATTTTGAGGAAAACTCGCTTCAGAAACGATTTTGAAAATTATAACCTGTTGAATTAGAACAGATTATTTTTCTTTTGACAATTCTGTTTTTTCTACCGAGCTTTCTTCTGTTTCAGGGGCGTTTGCCTGTGGAGACGGAGAGAGTTTTTCTGCAATCCTCTGGATAATGACGTAAAGCGCAGGGATAAAGAAGATGCCCAGAGTGGTTGCCACGGCCATTCCTGCGAAAACGGTCGTACCCAGAGATTGACGGCTGGCGGCGCCTGCCCCCGAGGCCAACACCAACGGCAGCACGCCAAAGAGGAAGGCAAAAGAGGTCATCAGAATGGGACGAAAACGCAAACCGGCAGCCTCAACGGCAGCCTCTATGATGGGCATCTTCCTGTCACGGCGCACTTTGGCATACTCCACAATCAAAATCGCATTCTTGGCCGCCAGCCCCAGAAGCATGATGAGGCCAATCTGGAAATAGACATCGTTGGGCAGGCCGCGCAGAAAAATTCCGAGGAAAGCTCCAAAGACGCCGACTCCGAGGCCGAAGATCACCGCAAACGGGACGGCCCAGCTCTCATAAAGGGCTGCCAATACCAGAAAGACGAAAACCAGTGCCAGGAGGAAGATAAAAATCTGCTGGGCAGCGGTGGTCTGTTTTTCCTGATAGGCGATATTGGTCCATTGATAACCAAACCCGTCAGGCAGGCTCTCCTGGGCCACCGCCTCCATTGTCTTTATCAGCGCTCCAGAGCTGACGCCGGGGAGCCCCCGTGCCTGCACCTCCGCGCTGCGGTACATGTTGAAGTGGGTCAGGTTATCGGCGCTATTGGTGGCGATGGTGGTGGCCAGAGTGCTCATCGGGACCATTTCCCCCAAGTCGCTTTTTACAAAGATGTTGTAAATATCCGATTCATTCATTCGGAACTGTGGCTGAGCTTGCAGGTAGATTTGGAAATTGCGGGCAAAGCGGGTGAACTGGTTCACATAAGCGCTCCCCAGGTAGACCTGCATAGCGGTGTAGAGACGGTCCACGGGGACCTGGAGCTTCTTGAGCTTATCGCGGTCCAAGTCCACAAAGACCTGTGGCACCATGGTATTATAGAAAGAGAAGGCCGAGGCGACCACATCGCTCTGCTCCTTGAGCCTGGCCACGTACTCTTGAAGCACCGTTTCAAGGTCTTCGGGCTCCAAACCTTTGCGGTCCTGTAACTCAAACTGCACGCCATCGACCGTACCCATGCCGGAAATAGCAGGTGCGCCGCCGGCAGAGAAAATCGCATTGGGGATTTGGCTGATATCTTTCGTAATTTTGGCAACCAGATAATCGGCCTTTTGTTCTGGCCGGGTTCGGTACTTCCAATCTTTCAGCGTTACGATGACCGAGCCGTAATAGGTACCATAAGATATCTGGAAGAGGTTCAGGCCGTTGATGGTCGCGACTCCTTCAACTTCCGGCAGCGAAACCAGATAGTCCTCCACCTTTTTCATGAACTCTTCGGTTCTCTCCAGACTTGAACCCGGGGGCAGGATGCCGACGCCAAAGATAACCCCCTGGTCTTCTGAAGGGACAAAGGAGGAAGGGATGACGCTGGCCAGATGCCCGGCGCCGTAGTAGATGGCCCCCAGGAGAAGGAGACAGAGAAGGGTCTTGCGTATCAGGACCTTGGATAGATGTTGATAGCCCCGGGTGGTGTGCTCGAAAACATGATCAAACCAGCGTGAGAATAGAGCCAGAGGGCTTTTGCTTTCTTTTTTGCGTGGTCGCAAAAAGAGAACGCAGAGGGCAGGGGTGAGGCTAAGCGCGATAAAGGCCGAGATCAGCACCGAGACTGCCAGCGTGATGGCGAACTGCTTATAAAGCATGCCGGTGATGCCGCCCAGAAAAGCGACCGGGATAAAGACGGAGACCAATACCAGCGCCACACCGATCACTGCGTTGGAGACGTCGCTCATGGCGTCAAGCGTTGCCTGCAGAGCCGTTTTGCCCCGGGCCAGATGGTACTCCACCGCTTCGACTACCACGATGGCGTCATCTACCACGATGCCGATGGCCAGCACCATGGCAAACATTGTCATGGTGTTGATGCCAAAACCCAAGGGAGCGAAGAGCGCCAGAGTCCCGATAATGGAGATCGGTACGGCGATGATCGGGATAATCGTGGCACGGAAATTACCCAGAAAGATAAATACTACCAGAAAGACCAGTACAAATGCCTCAAAGAGTGTGTGGAGCGTCTCCTCAATGGAGCTCTCGATAAACTTGGTGCTGTCGTAAACTACGGTGTTTTTGAGGCCTGGCGGGAAGCTGAGCTCCAGCTCGGCGATGCGCTCTCTCACCCTCTTGGCGGTATCCAGACCGTTGGCATCAGGCAACTGGTAGACAGCCAGCAGGGCGGCCGGAGTCCGGTTATAACGGCCACTTGATTTATAGACGCGGCTGCCCAGCTCCACCTCAGCTATATCTCTGGCGCGCAGCATGGAGCCATCGCTGTGTGCTCGGATGATGACATCGGCGAATTCATGCGGCTCGACCAGTCTGCCTTTGAGCTTAACCGTCTTGGAAAAGGGAGTCCCGGGCACGGCGGGCGGGTAGCCGACCTGACCGCTGGCGGCTTCGCGGTTTTGCTCCGAGACGGCTGCATATAGCTCGCTGGCATCCACTCCCAACTGCGCCATTTTGTTGGGATTGAGCCAGTAGCGCATCGCGTAATCCTGAGCCGTGAAGAGAGAGACGCTGCCGACGCCATCCACACGTTTGAGCTCAGTGACCAGGTTCAAATAGGCGTAGTTGTTGAGGAAAACCGAGTCGTACTCCTTTTCATCTTCAACAAAAAGAGCGGTGGATAAAAGGATGTTGGGGGATTGCTTGGTGATGGTGATGCCTTGCTGGGTGACCTCTGCCGGCAGGAAAGCCTGGGCCTGGGCGACACGGTTTTGAACATCCACCGCAGCGATATCCAAATCCTTCCCCGTCGCGAAGACCACGTTTAAAATCATGACTCCGTCATCCGTGTTCGAGGAATACATGTAGATCATTCCCTCGATGCCGTTCATCTGCTCTTCGATGGGGCGTGCCACGGTGTCCTCAATGACGCGGGCATTGGCTCCGGGGTAGACCGCCACGACCTGAACCGTCGGCGGGACAATATCGGGAAATTGCGCCACGGGCAGACGGGTCAGGCTCACCAGACCGGCAATCAAAATCACAATGGAGAGCGACATCGCAAAGACCGGACGGTATATGAAAAATTTTGCCATAATCTAATGCAGTTTAATGGTTATACAGAGGCCAGGCGCCAGAGTCCGAAGCTATCTGCGGGGGTAAACTCATTGAGCGGAATCAGCCTTTAGTTTTTGAGAGAGCGCTGCGCTTTCTTCGGCGCTGAGCGCATTGACCGTGATTCCGTTGCGGAGCTTCAGGAGGCCCTTGACGACCAGGCGCTCCCCGGGGGCCAGGCCGCCATCTACGACGGCCATGTTGTTATCGAGCATGGCAACGCTCAGTGGGCGCATCTGCACCTTGCTCTCATTATCCACCACGAAGCCCATTACCTTGCTTTGCAACTGCATGAGAGCTGACTGAGGAACCAGAAAGATGTTCGTAAACTCTTTATAGGGGAGCCTGATTTTCCCGAACTGATTGGGCCTGAGGTAGCCATGAGGGTTGGGGAATTCTACCTTCACTTTAAGAGTGCCCGTGGTCGGGCTAAACTCACGGTCTACGAAAATGATCCGCCCTTTTTCCGAATAGAGGGTGCCATCGGCCAGAACCAGCTCTGCCTGCAGCCAACTGCCGGCTTCGGGGATGGACTGCTCTGCAAGCGCTTTTGCCGAAGTTTCAAAAACGCCATCTTTGGTGCTCTGCAAATAAGCCTGCTCGCTCAAGGGGAAAGTCGCCCAGACAGGGTCAATAACACCCATGGAGCCGAGCTGAGTGCTGCCGGCACTGACCAGATTGCCGGGCCGCACGCTGACCTCTCCCAGGAGCCCACTGTAGGGGGCAAAGACCTTGGTGAAGCCCAGGTTGATCTCGGCCGCCTGCAGTTTGGCTCTGGAGAGCTCCACGGCCGCTTCGCTCTCTTTGGCAGAGGCGACGTAGACATCATATTGAGCTTTGGAAATCACCTCCTGGGCCAGGAGCTCCTTATTGCGGGACAGGTCCGCTTCTGCCTTGGCGGCTCGGGCCTCATCTATCAGGAGCTGCGCCTTTGCTGCTTCCAGGGCGGCCTGATAAGTGGAAGGGTCGATCTCAAAGAGCAGGTCATTGGTCTCCACCATCAGCCCCTCTCGGGCCGGGGCACTTATGAGATAGCCGGAGACCTGCGCCTGGAATTTGATCTCTGCCGGGGATTCAAGATTGCCTGCAATTTCCGCGTAGCCCTGGTAATTCGTGTGGGAAAGAGTGATAACTTCCACCGTGGGCGGCGGTTGCTGGGGGATTTGGCTGGCGGCTTTTTTGCCACAGCCGCTTATGGCGAGACATAACATCAAAACCATACTGCTTGCTTTCAAGAGCAAATATAAGCAAGGCGCCTTCGGTCTTTTTTCCATCTTAGTGCTTCTTTGTTTCTGGTTCTCGAACTCGTTTAAAGTCTAGTAGAGGATCGCCAGTTTTGCAATAGGGTATCTGCTGTTTTCCGTAACTTTGAGGGGATGTTCCTCAAATTCTTTGCTTCTCCTTTTGTTTGAGCTTTTCATTTTGGGTGGGGTCTGCTAAAAAGGCATTGCGATGTTGAGACGTTGGTTTTTTGAGATTTGTCTTTGTGCAGCCTTCGCTTTTGCGTTCAAAGGGTTTGCAGGGGAATATTATTGCACGAATGGCGAAGTCATTAAGGGGGACCCCATCTCTTTTAAGGAAGAGGGGGTGGTCTTTAAGAAAGACTCGGGCGGCTATACCGATACGATCCAGTGGCCCAGCTTTACGCAGGAGACTCTGAAGGTTCTGGCCGAAAGTAAAGACCCTTATGCGCAGTACTATGCGGAGCCTTTCATTGAAATACCGCTGGAGGACTTGAAAGCGAAAACCGTTAAACCTCCTCCCAGAATCGTAGTGGCTGAGGTGGACCGAGTCGCCAGCTACCATCCTGCTCCGGGTTTCCTCAGCGCCTGGCTAACCCCGGCCGGACTCCTCATCCTGGTATCGCTCTATGCGGGAAATCTCGTGGCCGGCTATAGCATCGCGCGGTTCCGCCGTAAACAGCCCGCTCTGGTCTGTGGTATATCGGCCATACTGCCTGTTGTGGGACCCGCTATCTTCATGGTTCAGCCCGAGCAGGCCCCTGCACCGGTTGAAGTCTTTGAAGAAGAGTTGACCGATCAGCCAGAGGCAAAGGAGCTTGTCGCCTCCACAGGTGCCAGTGCGCTCACTAAGACGATGACTCGCGCCGCGACGGTCAAGGATAGCGCAGCAGCCGGCTATGAGCCTGCTATCTATAAGAAAGGGGATATTACTTTCAACCGCCGCTTTTTTGAGACCAAGTTCCCGACCTTCTTCCGTCCCGTCTTGGGCCAAAAGGAGAAAACGGTCATGTTTGTCATTAATGAAGGCGGTAAATTCCATGAGGGAATCCGCTTTTCGCGCGTGACGACTGGTGAAATCTACCTGGTGCCGATGGCAGGGGTAGGGGAGATCAGTATTTCCATAGCAGCGATCGATTCTGTGGAGGTAAAACCGCGATAAACCGACAGGACCAGAGCAAGTTGAAGCTTGCTTGAAACATTGTTGCAAAAAAGGCCGTGTAGTGAGCACGGTCTTTTTTTGCCTCTTGCAGGGGCAGGCTTTTCTCAGAGAGCTTCCAAAAGAAGAGGGAGGATTCCGCCAAACTTGCCGTTACTAAAGATACAGACCACGTCGTCCGGCTTTAGCTCCTGGCAAAGCCATTCAACGATGCCGGGGACTTCCGAAAAATGGGCTGCCGGAATTTGGCGGCTTTCCCGTATCTGTCGGACCAGTTCGGCCACGTCGAGCCTTTCATCCGGTGCCAGTTGGTCTTCTCTGGCGATGGCGCTGATGGCGACCCCGTCACTGAGCCCGAGCGCCTCTGCCAGCTCTCTTTGGAAGACGTTGCGGCGGGTGGTGTTGGAGCGCGGCTCAAAGGCCGCCCAGATACGCCGGTTGGGATAGCGCTGGCGCAGGGCAGCGATGGTTTGCGAGATGGCGCTGGGATGATGCCCAAAATCGTCAATCAAAGTAACGCCAGACTTTACTCCAAAAAGCTCCATCCGGCGGCGGATTCCCTTGAAAGTGAGAAACGCCGATTGAATTTGCGCCGGAGTGAGCCCGCAGTGCAGCGCACAGGCAGCGACCCCCAGGGCGTTGCGGACGTTGAAATCACCGGCCATGGGGAGGGTGTAGGTGGCTCCCTGCAGTTCGAAGCTCGAGCCGCCATTTTCATGCAAGATATGGGTTGCCTGGTAATCGTTCTGGGTCCCAAAGCCGAATCTCCTGACTGGACAAAAACGGATGTCCCGCATCACCTCCAGCAGGTTCTCATCCTCCCCATTGTAAAGGACGAGCCCATTGGAGGGGACGATCTGGATGAGGTGACGAAAGGTCTTTTTAATGGCGGCCAGGTTTTCAAAAATATCGGCATGGTCAAACTCCAGATTGTTGAGAAGGGCGACCTCCGGGCAATAATGGATAAACTTGCTTCGTTTATCAAAAAAGGCCGTGTCGTACTCATCCCCCTCAATAATAAACCAGGGACTATCGGTGAAGCGGGCGCCCTGGCCCAGATTGGGAGGGATGCCGCCAATTAAATAGCTGGGGTTTAATCCATTATGTTCAAAGACCCAGGCCAGCAGGGAGCTTGTCGTTGTCTTCCCATGCGTTCCGCAGACCACCAGAGGACGCTTGCCTCGAATAAAGTAGTTTTTGATTAGCGATGGCAGCGAAGTGTAGGCAAGACGCTCCTGCAGAATATATTCTACCTCCGGGTTGCCTCGCGAGAGCGCATTGCCGATGACCACCCAGTCCGGTTTTTGGGTCCGTAGATTCTTCTCGTAGTAACCTGGTAGAGGTTCAATCCCGTGAGATGCGAGAAAGTCGGACATTGGTGGGTAGATATTCGCATCTGAGCCGCTGACAGAATAGCCCTGGTTTTTTAGAGCAACGGCGACGGAAGCCATGGCCGTACCGCAAATTCCGGCAAAGTAAAACGAAGGCTTTTTGCTCACTATTGAGGCTGTTTGGTTAAGCGATTGCATGGTTTTTTGCAATAAATTAAAATAGCATCAGCATATCGACATCTCTTGCTGGGAGAACTTTAGCAGGAACTCACAAAATAGCCAGCCATTCAAGCCCCGGGCCCCGTGCATTATTTTGTAGTGGGAGGAGGAGATTCAGGGTCCGGCTCAACCCGAACTTCTGCCACCGATGGAGCCGCCAGCTCTGCCGCAACCGTGCCAGATGCCTCCGGGGCGGTACGAAGCTTAGCCCGGTATTCTTCATCATCTTTTTCATTGTGGCGATACTCGGGAAGGGTAAGCTTCCAGCGAATGG
>JAGVTF010000065.1 GCA_019136955.1 Verrucomicrobiota bacterium | reverse complement strand
GGAGACTTCGCTGGAGACCAGTTTGCCCTCGGGGCTGATGATGAAGGTTCCCCTCAAGGCCAAGCCTGTTTTCTCGTCATAGACTCCAAAAAGTTTGGAGACTTTGCCGGTGGGGTCAGCCGCCATGGTATATTTGACTTTTTCCAAAAGTTTTTCGGATTGCTGCCAGGCAGCCTGGACGAACTTGGTATCGGTGGAGACGGAGATAACTTCGGCACCGTGTTTCTTTATTGCCTCATAGTTTTCGGCAAGGTCTTCAAGCTCCGTTGGGCAAACGGGCGTGTATGCCGCCGGATAGAAAACCAGAACGGTCCACTTACCAGCTTCTTTTATTTTACAACTGGCGACCTTTGTGAAAGCTGCCTCGGCAGGGGACCAGGCGTCCATTTCAAAACAGGGAACACAATCACCCACACTCACCGGACCACAGCAACAGCAGCTTACCTCTTCGTTAACATTATCGTTTTTGCTCATAATTCACTACCAGAAAAGGGGTGGATTCCCCTTTAGTAATTAAACAATAGCACCAAAGGCTTCTTTGTCAAACAAGCCGGGAGGATATAGGGAAACATCCCACTTTTCCTTCTGGTCCAGTATATTGTGTTCGGTTTTATAAGTGTGATTGAAAAAATGCTCTTCAAATTTTTTCAAAAAAAACAACGAATTGCATTGACCAGAGTCTGGCGCCCTTGTATTCTGCCCGCACTGACGCGCAGGATGCTCAGGGACATAACGAGAGGGATTCGGGTGTCAAATTGGTTTTGGCACAACGGGCGTTTTCGTTTGGAACGCGCCGATGGAGCTTGTGTTTGATTATTTGAACCACTTTTTCAAGTAAAGATGGGTGGTTTGATAGTTGTCGCTATCTATCGTTGTCCTTTAGCTCACTGGATGCGGTCTTTTGGGATTGAGCCCACATAGCTCAGTTGGTAGAGCACATCCTTGGTAAGGATGAGGTCACCAGTTCAAGCCTGGTTGTGGGCTCCACTTTAAGTAGACGGCTTCCTGCCGAGACAGGGCAACGAAGCGTTTAGTAAGTTTTATAAACAATAGCAAGAATAGGAATTGCAATGGGAAAAGAGACGTTTCAACGTACTAAGCCCCACGTGAACGTGGGAACCATCGGCCATGTGGATCATGGCAAGTCAACCTTGACGGCAGCCATCGTCATGGAACAGGCCCGCAAAGGGTTGGCCAAAGAGGTCAGCTATGCGGAAATCACTAAGGGTGGCACGGTCCGTGATGAAACAAAGACCGTCACGATCGCCATCTCTCACGTAGAATATGAGTCAGAGAACCGCCACTATGCGCACGTAGACTGCCCGGGTCACGCTGACTATATTAAGAACATGATTACGGGTGCTGCCCAGATGGATGGTGCCATTCTGGTGGTAAGCGCAGCTGACGGCCCCATGCCTCAGACCCGTGAGCATATTTTGTTGGCTCGCCAGGTAGGTGTGCCTTCAATGGTGGTCTTTTTGAACAAAGTTGACCTGGTGGATGATCCGGAGCTTCTGGACCTGGTTGAGATGGAAGTTCGCGATCTGCTCTCCAAGTATGGTTTTCCTGGTGACGATATCCCCATTATCCGCGGTTCTTCTGCCGCAGCTCAAGAGGGTACCCCTGAAGGTAAGAAAGCTATTGAAGAGCTCCTGAATGCTCTGGATACCTACATCCCCGAGCCGATGCGCGAAGTGGATAAGCCTTTCCTGATGTCTCTGGAAGATGTCTTCAATATTGAAGGTCGTGGCACGGTCGTGACCGGTCGTGTGGAGCGCGGTGTCATGAAGCGCATGACCGATGTTGAAATCGTCGGTTTACGTCCGACCCGCAAGACGGTTGTTACCGATATTGAAATGTTCCGCAAGCTGTTGGATGAGGCTCAGGCCGGTGATAACGTGGGTGTGCTTCTGCGCGGAGTGAAAAAAGATGAGGTGGAGCGCGGTATGGTTCTGGCCAAGCCAGGTTCCATTACTCCTCACACGAAGTTCAAGGCTGAGCTCTATATCCTCTCTCGTGAGGAGGGCGGCCGCCATACTCCATTCGTGAACAACTATCGTCCTCAGTTCTATTTCCGTACGACAGACGTGACGGGTGCCATTCAGCTTCCTGAGGGGGTTGAAATGGTGATGCCTGGCGACAATGTCAGCATCAGTGTTGAGCTGATTGCTCCGGTTGCCATGGAAAAGGGCCAGCGCTTTGCCATTCGTGAAGGTGGCAGAACCGTCGGTGCCGGTCGTATCAGCGACGTTGAAGAATAAACGTCTTGCGTAAAAAGAACTGATCTTTTACAGTTGGAGCGAGGTCGCCTCGCGCCCTTGCTCCAAAGGTTATTTGCAAAGGATCGCGCTGATCCAAGCTTAGGTATAGGGCAGTAGCTCAATTGGTAGAGTAGCGGTCTCCAAAACCGTCGGTTGCGGGTTCGAGTCCCTCCTGCCCTGCCAAAGCGTGAAATGGAGGGGTGGCAGAGTGGTCTATCGCGGCGGTCTTGAAAACCGCTAAGGCTAAACACCTTCGAGGGTTCGAATCCCTCCCCCTCCGCCAAGGTGTTGAGAGGATATTGTGGAAGGTAATAAAGAGTTAATTAAACTGGCTATATGGACGGTCGTCATAGGCGGCCTTTTTGCGTTTGCATGGTGGCGCGGTTGGATCAAGAGGATATCAACCTATGCGGAGGAGACTCGCGAAGAGCTGCGCAAGTGCACCTGGCCAAATATGAACGAGCTGAAAGGCTCTACGGTGGTTATCATTATAGCTTCGGCGGTGATGGGACTCATGATTGTCGCTGCTGATTTTTTGATTACCCTGGCGGTTACCAGGTTTGTAATGACACTCTAGAGCTGAAGGACAGGCTTTAAATATATGAAGAAATACCAGTGGTATGTCATACATACGCTTTCGGGCCAGGAAATGAAGGTCAAAGAAGGTATAGAGCGCAGGCTGAACCTCCAGGAAGGTGTTAAAGACTATATCAAGGAAGTGCTTGTTCCCGTAGAGAAGGTGGTGGAGGTTCGCGGTGGAAAAAAGAGCGTAACCAACAGAAAGCTCTATCCTGGCTATGTATTCATAAATGTTGCTCTCTACGGCGAAGATAGAAAGCTTAATGAGGTTCCCTGGTATTTTGTACAGGAGACCCAAGGAGCCATCGGTTTTGTGGGTGGCGAGCGCCCCATGCCTACCTCCGATGCAGAGGTGGAAGAGATTAAGGCTCGCATTAGAGAGTCTGAAGATACAGAGAAGCCCAAGATTGATTTTGCTGTGGGTGAGACTGTCAAGATTAATGATGGCCCCTTCCTTAACTTCAACGGCTTGATTGAGGAGATTGATTCTGTGAGGGGTAAACTGAAGGTGATGGTCAGTATTTTTGGTCGTAACACACCCGTGGAGCTTGAATACTGGCAGGTTGAAAAAACCTGAGAAATTCCTTCTATATCGATATTTTCAAATAAACAAAAAATTTTTACTAGAAGATTATGGCAAAAAAGGTTGTCGGTCAGATTAAATTGCAAATACCCGGTGGGCAGGCCAACCCTGCGCCTCCGGTCGGTCCAGCGCTGGGTCAGCATGGTGTGAACATCATGGGGTTCTGCAAAGAATTCAATGCTGCCACGAAAGATCAGCCAGGAATGATTATTCCGGTGGTTATCACCGTATTTCAGGATAAGTCTTTCAAATTTATTTTAAAATCCCCTCCGGCTGCTGCGCTTTTGAAGAAAATCGCCGGTGTTGCCAGCGGTTCCAAGACTCCCAATACAGAAAAAGTGGGTAGGGTCACAAGGAAACAGGTGCTGGAGATAGCCAAGATCAAGGCGAAGGATTTGAATGTCAATAGCGAAGAGGCCGCTGTCCGCATCATTTCGGGCACAGCTCGTAGCATGGGCATTGAAGTAGTGGGCTAATATTGCCCTAACCTTAACCGCGGGAGGATATAATACATCCGTATACCGCAAAAGAGATGCAAAGAAAAAGTAGTAAACGTTACCTGAAAGCCATCGGGATGTTGGATCCCCTGGCGAAGTATCCTTTGAACAAGGCTGTGGAGGTCTTGCAGACTCTGCCGCGTGCCAAGTTCGATGAAACAGTAGAGGTCTCCTTTAATCTGGGTGTAGACCCCAGACAATCCGATCAAATGGTCCGCGGGACTGTGTCGCTGCCTCACGGCAGTGGCCGAAAAGTTCGTGTGATTGTTTTTACCAAACCAGGTCCTTCTTTTGATGCAGCAGTAGAGGCTGGAGCCGAAGGTGTCGGTTTTGAAGATTTGATTGCCAAGTGTACAGGTGGCTGGGTAGATTTCGATGTCGCCATTGCGACGCCAGAGGCGATGGCTGAAGTTCGCAAACTGGGTAAAATATTGGGTCCTCGCGGGCTTATGCCTAACCCCAAGACCGGTACAGTTACTGATGATACCGGCACAGCTGTTAAGGAGTTTAAAGCCGGACGTGTTGAGTACAAGGTGGATAAAACCTCCAATTTGAGTCTTCCTGTTGGCAAGGTCTCCTTTGCCGCCGAGCAACTTATCGAAAATGCCAAGGCCGCGATTAACGCAATTGAGAAGGCGCGTCCCGCCGCTTCAAAAGGAGCCTATATTCGGAGCATTACCCTGTCGGCCACAATGGGCCCAGGCGTGCATGTTGCTTTAAAGGGTGGAACCGCTGCGATTGAATAACCTGAATTTCTTTGGAGATGAATACTATACAAAAAGGTGCCAATAAGCTGAATACAATCAAAGTTGCCATGGGTCAGGAGTACGCACTCCGCCTTAGCAGCTCCCCGTTCTTCCTGTTAGTTGATTACAAAGGGATGACGGTTGCAAACTTTACCGATTTGCGCAAGCGCTTGATGGACGTTGGGGCAGAGGCTCATGTCGTAAAAACCTCTATCTTTCAAACGGTGGCCGATGCTGCCGGTCTGAAAGACGTGGGGGAGGGCTTGGCCGGCCAGATAGCCGTGATTACAGGCCAAAAAGATGTTGCCGCCACGGCCAAGGTCGTTAAGACTTTTAATAAAGAAACCAAAAAGTGTGTTCTCTGTTACGGTTATATTGATGGAGAGCGCACTGAATCAGATACCTTAAATACTCTGGCCGACTTGCCGCCTCTTGACGAGTTGCGTGCGATGTTGCTTGGAACGATTATGGCTCCTGCGACTAAGCTGGTTGGTACATTGGCTGCGCCGATGCAGCAGTTGGCTCGCGTTATCCAGGCTCGTGTGGATAAGGAGGAATCTAACTAGAAGAGAAAAGTTTTCTGGGCCTTTCCAGCCGAGAGGCTCAGAGGAAAACATAGGTGTCGGCCGGGGTGCGCCTGACTAATTTCCCGACGCTTCGGGGACGACGCTGGAAAGATAAAAATGGCTGATATTAAAGCATTAGTTGAAGAATTGGGCAAGCTGACGGTGATTGAAGCCGCCGAGCTGGTGAAGAGTCTTGAAGAAACTTGGGGTGTTTCTGCCGCTGCACCTGTTGCCGTGGCAGCTGCTCCGGGCGCTGCCGCTCCTGTGGAAGAGCAGACTTCGTTTGATGTGGTGATTGCTTCCATTGACGCTGCTAAGAAGATTGCGGTGATCAAAGCTGTCCGCGAAGTGAAGAGTGGTTTGGGATTGGCCGAAGCCAAGAAGTTGGTTGAAGAAGCTCCCAAGGCTGTTCTGGAGGGTGTGACCAAGGAAGAGGCAACCGCCGCCCAGAAGAAGCTCGAAGAGGCCGGCGCCAAAATCGAAATCAAGTAACTTGCCCGCCTGGAACTCGTTGTATCGGGTTCCTGTTATACACGGGGACAGGAATGTTATGGTCCTGTCCCTGCTTTTGCGAAAAGGAATTCTTCTCCTTCCATTAAAAAAAGCTTGCATTTTATTGCCAGAATTTGCAGAATCAGTCGGGGTCTGGGCTCTCCAGGTGAGTGGCCATGTGATCGTGCATCGTTTTTTATCAGGGAAAAGTACTCCCGAAACTAGTTTATTGGATCGTTGGCACTCTCTTTTTGGAGGTCTGGAGTGTCTTCGTCTTTATTTTCATTGAATAGATCTTCATAAACCTTCACAGAGAGGCTGTTAGATGTCATCAAAAATGCCGAAGAGAGTTAGTTTTGGAAAAATTGGAGAGGTTATGGCTCCTCCAATGCTCATTGAATTACAGGTTGATTCCTACAATGAGTTTCTCCAAGCCGATGTTCCGCCCGAAAAGCGTGCGGATAAGGGGTTGCAAGCTGTTTTTTCAGAAGTTTTTCCGATAGAAAGCTATGATGGCAAAATAGTGCTCAACTATAAGAGCTACGAAATTTCGTCCCCTAAAATCACCTGGCTGGAGGCTCTTCGCGAAGGCTTGACTTATGGCGCACCGCTGAACGTTACGTTCCTGTTGAACAATAACAACACTGTGCAGGAGAAGGTCGTCTTTATGGGAGAGATTCCCATGATGACGCCTCAGGGTACTTTTGTTGTTAACGGGGCTGAGCGAGTGATTGTGAGCCAGTTGCATCGTTCACCGGGTATCGCTTTTGAGTCTACTGTTCACCCCAACGGCAAAAAGCTTTATTCATACCGCATTATTCCTGATCGTGGCTCCTGGTTTGAGGCAAAGTTTGATACTAGCGACCTGCTTTATATTTATTTGGACCGAAAGAAGCTGCGCCGGAAATTTTTAATTACCACCTTCCTGCGGGTTTTGGGATACTCCTCTGACCAGGATATTCTGGAGCTCTTTTATGATATTAAAGAGGTGGATGTAAAGAAGACGATGGACTCGGAAGGATTGGAGGACCTGACCTTGACCGAGGATGTTTTGAACCCTGAGAGCGGTTCAACAATTGGTCGCGCTTTTGAACCACTTTCCAAGGCTGTATTGATGGCGGTTTTGGATGCGGGGGTAAAAAAGGTTCGCGTTGTCGATGTTTCCGTGGATGACGGCATCATGATTAAATGCCTCAAAAAAGATCCTGTGAAGAATGAGGAAGATGCCCTTAAGGAGATTTATCGCCGCCTGCGCCCTGGGGACCCGCCGACCTCCAGCAATGCCAAAGCCTTAATTAAGCGTCTCTTTTTTGATCCGCGCCGTTATGATCTTGGCCGTGTGGGGCGTTACAAGCTCATGCAGAAACTGGGATTGAAGGATGGTCTGCAGGATGAGCGGATTATGGTGGCTGATGATGTTGTCTATGCCACTCGTTATCTCTTGCGCCTTTGCATGGGGCAGGGGACTGTGGATGATATTGACCACCTGGGCAGCCGCCGTGTCAGGACCGTAGGAGAGCTGCTTTCCAATCAGTGCCGTATTGGTCTGGCCCGTACGGAGCGCCTGGTGAAAGAGCGGATGACGATCTTTGACCAGACGACGGATAATATGACTCCGGACAAGCTGATTAACCCCAAAGCGCTTTCGGCGGTGGTCCGTGATTTCTTTGGCCGCAGCCAGCTATCTCAGTTTATGGACCAAATCAATCCTTTGGCTGAGACCACTCACAAGCGTCGTCTTTCGGCTCTGGGGCCCGGCGGGCTTTCGCGTGATCGCGCCGGTTTTGAGGTTCGTGACGTTCACTCTTCACACTATGGCAGAATTTGCCCGATTGAAACGCCTGAGGGTCCAAACATTGGTTTGATTGCTTCTTTGGCGACTTTTGCCCGCATCAATGACTTTGGTTTTATTGAGACCCCTTATCGCAAAGTTGTGAAAGGTAAGGTCTCTAAAGAATATGAGTATTTGACTGCGGACCAGGAGGAGGGCTATGTAATTGCTCAAGCCAATACGCCCATTGATGAAGAGGGCAACTTCCTGAGTGAAAAAATAGCCTGCCG